>MGIQ01000010.1:1953-10038 GCA_001793825.1 Candidatus Wolfebacteria bacterium RIFCSPLOWO2_01_FULL_38_11 | reverse complement strand
AGTAGCTCAAAAAGACGGCGGCTTAGACCCTTGGAGATTTGAAATTGGCAATGGAGTAAGTATAACTAGCGGTCTTATTGCTTATTGGCCGCTGGACGGAGATTTTAATGATTACTCTATTCGCGGCCACAACGGGATACCAATGGGAGGAGTGCAATCTTCTTTTGTCGGCGGCAAAAGCGGTCAGGCAATTAATTTTGACGGCCTTGATGATTACGTATTAATTACTAGCGGAAATTTAAATGATTTTGTTTTTAATATCGGCCAAAGTATGACTGTTAGTTTTTGGGGGAAAGATATTGATCTTGCGCGAGTTAACAGAATCTTGGGATATAGATCAACCTATTCGGCGCTCATCGGCTTAGGAAGCGCTTCGTGGGGAAACAACAGATTGACTTATTATGCCTTTTCTACGGATGTTGTATCAAATGAACTATCGGTTGCGCCGGGTGTTTGGCATAATTTTGTAATTGTTAAACAGGGCGATACTATTTATCATTATTTTGATAATGTATTAAGCGGCACTCCTCAGAGCGCTGGTCCGCAAACAGATAGTACCGGTATTTACATAGGAGCAAGATGTTATGGTAGTGGGTGCCCAGGCAGCATAGGCGAATATGCTCAAGGCGCGGTTGATCAAATCCGCGTTTACAACCGCGCGCTTTCAGCTTTAGAAATCCAAACACTTTATCAAATCGGACAATGATTAAGAATTAAGATAAAAGATTGAATTTCATTTAATTTAATTATAAACTAAAAATCAATTAATAAATTATGTCCTCGTAGCTCAATTGGATAGAGCGCTTGGCTTCGAACCAAGAGGTTCCGGGTTCAATTCCTGGCGAGGACACAAAAATGCAAGCATCCATAGCTCAGCTGGTAGAGCAGCTCCCTCTTAAGGAGACGGTCCCAGGTTCGATCCCTGGTGGATGCACAAAATTTTATGTAATATATCTAAACGCGGAATTAGTATAGTGGCAGTACGTCACCTTGCCAAGGTGAGGGCGCCGGTTCGATTCCGGTATTCCGCTCAACATAAAACCCGCCTTTTAGGCGGGTTTTATTTACAAAATACTTTGAAAGTGCCATAATCTTAAAAAATTAAAAAGGCTATAACATGAAACTAAACGGCCTTTTTATCGTTATCTATGTTAGATGGTGAATACAAATTAATCGAAGATGCCATCAAGGGTGAGGCTTCGGCTTTTGGCCTACTTTACGATAGGTACCAACCGAGAATTTACCGGTTCATCTATCTTAAGGTCAGTCATCGTGAGGAAGCCGAGGACCTCACTCACCAAGTGTTTTTAAACGCTTGGGAGAAAATCCAAAATTTTAAAATAAGAGAGTTGAATTCTTTTTCCGGATGGCTGTATCAGATTGCCAGAAACAAAATAATAGACCATTACCGGACTAAAAAAATTTCCATAAATATTGAATTAATCCAAATTTCCGATAATTCTTCGAAAGAAGACGGTTTTGATAAAAATATTGAACTGGAAAAAATAAGGAAAGCTATCGCGAAGCTTAATCCAATAGAACAGGACGTAATAATAATGAGATTTATCGAGGAGCTTTCGCCAAAAGAAGTAGCTTCTATTTTAAATAAAAGCGAGGTGTCAATAAGACTAATCCAGCACCGAGCATTAAAAAATTTAAAGAAAACCTTAGTATGAATGAAAATTTGCTAAAAAATTTAAAAGAATTAAATAAAATCCAACCCGATCAAAAATATGCAGAAAGATCGCGGAATTTGATTTTATCTTCAAGAGTTGATTTAGCCAGCAAAAAAACAGAAGAACAAGAATATGCTGGCAACAAATACCGCAATATTTTGACGGGATTTTGGCATGTTCCAAAATTCATTACAGCCACAGCCACAATCGCTGTAATTATTTTAATAGTATTTTCGATATTTTCTTATTTGCCGGGCAATGAAACGCAGTTTATCGCGGAAGCAAACGAAGTTAACGCTTCAATTCAAATAAAATTAGACGAGGTTGAATATTATCTTAATAATAAAACAATTATCACTTCTTCAACGATTGAAAATTTAAATTCCCTTTTGGGAGAAGCGGCCAAAGAATTAAGTGATGCAAAAGAATTGAGTAATGATCCCGAAAAAATAGGAGAATCACTGGAAAAAATAAAAGCAGCCCAAGAAACTCTGCTCCAAACAAATTCGCTACTCCAAGAGCAATAAAAATAGTCCGCCAACTGCGGACTATTTTTTATCTCTTATATCAAAATTTATAATACTGCTTCTTTTAACGCTTTAGCAGCGCGGAATTTCGGCTTAGTGGAGGCTTTGATTTGGATTTTTTCTCCAGTTTTCGGATTAACACCCATTCTGGCCGCCCTTTTTACCACTCGGAAAGTGCCAAAGCCGGCAATCGCCACTTCTTCTCCTTTGCCCATTGTTTTGGCAATAGTATCAAAAACCGCATCAACGACAGCAACAGCTTGTTTTTTTACTTCAATGCCAGCTGCCTGCATTACTGCTTCAACTAATTCTGGTTTTTTCATATATAATCTTACAATTTAGAAGCTTAAAACATTTTTATAATTTTTTGTTTCTTGCTTCATTTTCTATAATTCATATCCTTTTCGACCTTTATTTTTAAATAGTATAACAATTATACAGGAAAAATCTACTTAAAACAACACTTATCATTATTTAGCATATTCCACTGCCCTCATTTCCCTGATAACATTAACTTTTATCTCGCCCGGATATTTTAACTCGGATTGAATTTTGGCGGCGATATCTCGAGCCAATTGCAAAGCGCCGAAGTCGTCTATTTTTTCCGGAACAACAAAAACTCTTAATTCACGGCCGGCAGAAATGGCATAAGCGTTTTTGATTCCTTCAAATTCTTTAGCGATTTTTTCAAGGTTTTCCAATCTTTTCAGATAATTTTCAATAGTATCACGGCGGGCGCCGGGCCTCGAAGCCGACAAGGCATCAGCCGCCGCCACGACATAAGACTCGGGAATGCTAAAAGGATATTCTTCGTGATGAGCTTCCATTGCCCGAATTACTTCTTCTTTTACGCCGAACTTCTTCAATATTCGCTGGCCAATTTCAACATGGCTGCCGCCGACTTCTTGATCAATCGCCTTGCCAATATCGTGAAGCAAAGCGCCCATTTTGGCGATTTCCACATCAAGATTAAGTTCAGAAGCAATCATCGATGAGAGATGCGCGCATTCAATTGAGTGCATCAGGACATTTTGGCCGTAGCTAGTGCGAAAATAAAGGCGGCCGAGAAGCTGGATAATTTCTTTAGGCAAATTATAAATGCCGACTTCATGGACGGCTTCTTCGCCTTTTTCCATCATTATTTTATTTATTTCAGCTTTAGCTTCTTCAACTTTTTCCTCAATTTTCGCGGGCTGAATGCGGCCGTCTTTGATAAGTTTATCCAGCGCTAATTTGGCAATTTCGCGACGAACCGGATCAAAAGAAGAAATGATTATCGCGCCGGGAGTTTCATCAACAATAAATTCCACTCCTGTTCCTCTTTCTAAGGCCCTGATATTTCTCCCTTCCCGACCGATGATTTTACCTTTTAAATCTTCATCATCTAAAACAAAAACAGAAGTTGTCGCTTCGGCGACATGGCTCCGCGCCAAACGCTGCATAACGGTTGTCATAATTTCAACGCCTTTCTTTTCAATTTCTTCCCGCTGATCTTTCGACATCTTTTGAATAAGCAAAATTAAATCTTCTTTGTATTTTTCCTTAATTTGTTCAAAAAATTTTTCTTTTGCTTCGGATTCATCAAGTTTGGTTATTTTTTCCAGTTCCGAGGCAAGTTTATTTCTCATTTCGTCAACTTGAATTTTAGCGCTTTTCAATTTTTCTAAATCTTCTTTAACTTGGTTTTCCCCAGAGCGCAAATTCTCCCATTGCTTTTCAAGGGTCTCTTCTTTTTTTATAAGACGCTCTTCAACGCGACTATGCTGGAGTTTTTGCTCACGCTCTTCTTTTCGCGCTTCTTCGAGAAAATCAGCAGATTTTTTTTGGGCTTCAAGTAGGATTTCTTTGGCTTTGGAGTCAGCTCCTTCTATCTGCTTTTTTATTTTTTGCTCGATAGAATCAGCTTTTCTGCCCGCAATTGTCTGTCTGACGAAGTAACCTATTCCTATTCCGGCCAATAATAAAATCGCCAGAAAAATTGGATTTTGATAAAACATAAGAAAATTTACGGATTGCAAATAAATTTAAAATATGCGAAAAGAGATTTTCCGCGTATAGATAAATCGCTTGCATTCCGTAATTAAATTTTTTTATTGAAATAATCATTTGCGACAAGTTAAGTATAAGGTTAGAATGAAAAAATGTCAAAAAGGACGGTTATTTTAATAATTTTAGACGGATGGGGCATTGGCCGGCAAGACGAATCCAATCCGATTTTTATTTTTAAGCCAAAAAACATTTCTTATTTAAAAGCCAATTTCCCCTTTGCCAGCCTTCAAGCATCGGGTATTTCTGTCGGCCTGCCTTGGGGAGAAGAAGGAAATTCCGAGGTTGGACATTTAAATATCGGGACCGGCAAAGTGATTTATCAGAATTACCCTCGCATCAGCTTGGCAATCAGAGACAGCAGCTTTTTTAGCAATGAAGTAATTAAAAAAACGTTTGAACACTCTAAAAAAAATAACTCGGCGGTGAATTTAATAGGATTACTCACCGATGCTAATGTTCATTCTTCGATGGAACATTTAGAGGCTTTAATAAAATTCGCGGAAAAAGAAAATGTTTTACGCGTGAATTTGCATTTGATTACCGATGGCCGAGACAGCCCGCCTCAAAGCTGCCTTAATTTGCTTAAAAAACTTCCTTTTTCAGACAAAGTAATTTTAGCCAGCGTTAGCGGAAGATATTATGCGATGGACCGCGATAGGCATTGGGACAGAACCCAAATTTATTACAAAACATTGTTCGGTGAAGGCGCAATCACCGATAATTTAGAAAATCATATAAAAAATAATTATCAAAAAAGCCTTGATGACCAATATGTTTTCCCGACTCTTATCGGGCCGCAAAAAAATATTATTAATGACAATGACGCTGTTTTATTCTTTAATTTCCGCGAAGATAGAATGCGGCAAATTGTTGAATCTTTTATCAGCCAAAATTTCGATAAATTTCCGGTTAAAAAAAATCTAAATCTTTACATCTCTTCTTTGGTGAGCTATGACGACCGCTTTAATATGTCAGTGGCTTTTCCAAAAGAAACGGCTGAAAACCCTCTGGGTAAAGTTTTGTCAGACAACGGCAAAATCCAATTCCGAATCGCAGAAACGGAAAAATACGCCCATATCACCTATTTCTTCAACGGAGAAAAAGAACCGCCTTTTGAAAATGAGTTAAGAGTGCTTATCCCTTCAAGATCTGATATTCACCACGACGAACATCCGGAAATGATGGCTAGAGAGATTACCAACCGCTTAACCCAAGCAATTGAAGATAAAAGTTATGATTTTATTCTAGCTAATTACGCCAACCCGGATATGATTGCCCACACAGGAAATTATGAGGCAACTATGAAGGCAATTGAAATAACCGATGAAGAAATCGGAAAAATCATTCAAGCGGTTTTAGCAACAAACAGTATTTTAATAATCACTTCTGACCACGGAAACGCGGAACGGATGTTTGACCCTTTAACCGGCTCGCCGGAGACAAAACACGACCCGAATCCAGTGCCGATTCATTTAGTTGCTAAAGAATTCGAGAGACAAAAAGAAGAAAGCGAAATTAACAGAGCAGAAAAAAATACTATCGGCATATTAGCCGACGTGGCGCCGACAATTTTAGAATTAATGGCTATTGCCCAACCAAAAGAAATGAGCGGAGAAAGTTTTCTGAAATCTTTATTAGAATGAAGTTTTATTGGCAATTGCTAACAATCTCTCGTATTTAGCCAATCTTTCCGGTTTTGCCGGCGCGCCGGATTTCAGACCCCAAGCGTTTACTCCAACAGCTAAATCGGCAATAAAATCATCTCTTGTCTCCCCGCTCCTATGGCTGACAATAGTTTGCCAATTATTTTCATAAGCAAGCCTTATTGTTTTCAAAGTTTCAGTTAAAGTGCCGATTTGATTTGGTTTAATTAAAATCGCGTTGCCGGATTTTTCATTAATCGCTTTTTTTAATCTTTCAAAATTAGTAGCGGTAAGATCATCTGTAATTATTAAAGTTTTAGAATGGCTTCGCGCCAAATCTTGCGCTAATTTGGCAAAATCATCAAATGATTCCTCGGAAAAGGGGTCTTCAATAGATAAAATATTATAAGTTTCAATCAGTTTCAAATAGTATCCTTTTAATTCCTCGGCTGAATATTTTTTGCCGCCAATCAAATAATAATCTCCTTTGAAGAATTGAGAAGCGGCAACATCTAATCCAATTCTTAAAGGATGTTTATATTTGGCAATTACTTCTGCCAAAATATCAAGCGCTTCTTCACTGCTTTGAAAGGGCGCGGAATATCCGGCCTCATCTCCTAAAACAACATTATCTTTACCGAATTTCTCAATCAAATAATCCCCCAGCTTGCGATAAAATATTTTTCCCATACTAAAAGCTAAACTAAAATCTTCCACTTCGGGAATAACCTGGAATTCCTGAAAATCGAGCTGACTTTGTTTATTTGTAGCATGCGCGCCGCCGTTGATGACATTAAATATAGGTTTTAGGTTTTTGATTTTAGGCTTTAGGTTTTGAAGTTTAGAAATATATTCAAACAATTCTAAATTATCGCTTTTTGCTTTCAGCCGCGCGAACGCCAATGATAAAGATAAAATCAAATTTCCGCCGAGATTGCTTTTGTTTTCAGTCCCGTCTAATTGAATTAAAAAATTATCAAATGCTTCCTGATTTTCAAAATCTTTTTCCAATATTAAATTTTTAATTTCTTCAAATTTTTCCAGCGCTTTTTTTGGCTCTAATACAAACGCCTCATGTTTACCCGTGCTTTTACCCGCTGGCACGCTGGCTTTGGCTGAAAAATTACCGTTTTTTAATTCCGCTTCTAAAGTGTCTTTGCCGCGGGAATCTAAAATTATTCTTAAATTAACATTAAGAATTTTCATTTTTTAAACTCTTTTCCTTTTCGTAAACCGCTAAAGTTGTTTTAATAACTGTATCTGGATTTAACGAAATGCTTTCAATCCCCTGCTCAACTAAAAATTCCGCGAATTCCGGATAATCAGACGGAGCTTGTCCGCAAATGCCGATATATTTGCCCTTTTCTTTGCATTTTTTAATAACTTGAGAAATCAGTTTTTTAACTGATTCGTCATTTTCGTTAGTAATGCTTCTTATCATTTCATTGCCGTCTCGGTCAATACCGACTGTTAATTGGGTCAGGTCATTTGAACCAATGCTCATCCCGTCAAAAATATCCAAAAATTCATCGGCTAAAATAACATTTGACGGTATCTCGCACATTACATAAACTTTCAGTCCTTCTTCGCGCCTTAAATCGTTTTTTCTCATAACATCTAAAACTTTTTTTCCTTCTTCCGGCGTGCGGCAAAACGGCACCATTACTTCGATATTATCCAACCCAATTTCTTCGCGGACTTTCCTGATGGCTTTCAATTCCAAAGAAAATGCCGGCGCAAAACTCGGATGATAATATCTTGAAGATCCTCTCCAGCCGATCATCGGATTTTCTTCAATCGGCTCATAAAGTTCGCCGCCAACAAGAGAACGATATTCATTAGTTTTGAAATCGGAGAACCGGATAATAACTGGATTTGGATAAAAGGCCGCGCCAATTTTAGCAATGCCATAAGCCAACTTATCAATATAAAATTGAGTTTTGTCTTTATAACTGATTGTTTTTTTATCTATCTGAGCTTTTAATTTCTTATCTTTAAGTTTTTCATAATTTATAAGCGCCATTGGATGAATGCCAATATCAGAAGCAATAATAAATTCTTCTCTTGCCAAACCAACCCCGCTATTGGGCAAAAATGATTTTTCAAAAGCCGTGTCAGGAGTGGCAATATTCATCATTATCTTGGTATTCGGCGTGGGAAATTTTTTAATATTGTGTTCAATAATTTCAA
>MGIQ01000010.1:0-1929 GCA_001793825.1 Candidatus Wolfebacteria bacterium RIFCSPLOWO2_01_FULL_38_11 | reverse complement strand
ATCCTTCGCTGCCGCTTGTATCTATTGTGATAACTTGGCCGGTTTTGATTTTTTTAGTGGCTTTTTCCGATCCAACAATGCAAGGAATGCCGAGTTCGCGACTGACAATAGCGGCATGAGATGTGCGTCCGCCTTTATCCGTGACAATAGCTGAAGCAATTTTCATAATCGGTTCCCAATCAGGATCAGTCATGTCGGTTACCAATACTTCTCCGGCTTTAAATCGATTAACGTTTTTAACATCTAAAATCACACGCGCTTTGCCTACGGCAATTTTACTGCCAACTGAGGCGCCTTTGATAATAGGTTTTGGGTTTTGGGTTTTGGGTTTTAGTAAAACGTATTCTTTAATTTTTGAAAAATCCCTTCCGGCGTGAATTGTTTCCGGACGAGCCTGCACAATATAAAGTTCGTTGGTTTTGCCGTCCTTGGCCCATTCCATATCCATCGGCGTCCATCTATGTTTTTTTGCCGAATAATGATCTTCAATCAATTTCCCCCAGTTAGCAAGTTTGATTATTTCTTTTTCGTCTAAAACAAAATTTTCTTTTTCTTTTGAAATGGTTTTAATAATTTTCGTAGTTTTAATTCCTTTGCCCAGAGAGTAGACCATTTTTTGATTTTTAACGCCGAGTTTTTTTGAAATTATCGGCTTATATTTCTGTGGCCCATATTCTACTGTCTGTAATTTTTTTTTGAAAACTAAAAATTCATCCGGAGTCACTTCTCCCTGAACAATCATTTCCCCCAATCCCCAAGAACCATTAATTAAAATTACGTCTTTGAATCCTGATTCGGTATCTAAGGTGAACATTACGCCGGAACAGCTTGAATCGGAACGCACCATTTTTTGCACGCCAACAGATAAAGCAACTTTAAAATGGTCAAATCCTTTGTCTACGCGATAAGAAATTGCCCGGTTGGTAAAAAGCGAAGCCATAGCGGCGCGGGCGGCGTTTAAAATTTCATTCGTTCCTTTGATGTTTAAATAAGTTTCATGCTCTCCGGCAAAAGACGCTCCCGGCAAATCTTCAGCAGTAGCCGAAGAACGAACCGCCGTATCGACATTTTTCCCATATTCATCTTCCATATCTCGATAAGCCGTGACAATCGCCTGCCTTAAATCGCTCGGAAATTCGGCTTTCTTAATTGCTTCACGGATTTTTTTGCCGCGGGTAGCCAAATCTTTTATATTTTTAGTATTTAAACCGCTGAGAGTTTCTTTAATGAATTTATCTAAGCCGGCTTGGCTTAAAAAATGCCGGTAAGCGCTGGCGGTGATAGCAAAACCGCCGGGAATTTTTACGCCTTTTGGAGTTAAATTCTTAATCATTTCACCAAGGCTGGCGTTTTTTCCGCCGACTTCGGGAATGTCTTTGATGCCGACTTTACTTAATTTTTTAACAAAAATATTTTTCATTTTTAAATTTAATATTTTTTATTTTTAGCATTTAATTTTTCTTTAATATTATCATCAAATCAGCCACATTAAAACATTTTCTTTTGGCAAAAATTAAATCTTTTGTTTTTTTGAAAAAATTATAGGAATTATGATTTTCCAGAAATTCTTGCGGATTTAACTTTAATTTTTTGGCTTTTTCTATGGTTGAATAATCGCCTATTGCTCCAGCGGCGTCACTGTTGTCCCAAGCATCGCTGGCAAAAGATATTATTGCCAAATCCCGGCATTTAACATTTGACATTTGACATTTCACTATTGCCCCGAGTACTGCCTCCATATTTCTACCGCCTTTCCCAAAATTACTTCTGACGCCAAACATTTCCCGCATTGTAACCGTTGTTTCTCCGGCTGCCAGCAAAACTTCATTATTTTTCACTCCTTCAATCATCGGCAATAAAGATTCTCTTGCTTCGCCTTCTAAAGCCAAATTAAAAATTTTTGAAGAAAATCCCAACTCTTGAGATTTT
>MGIQ01000009.1:48104-49387 GCA_001793825.1 Candidatus Wolfebacteria bacterium RIFCSPLOWO2_01_FULL_38_11 | reverse complement strand
AATTTAATTATTTAATTATGAAAAAAGCTTTAATTACCGGCATTACCGGACAAGACGGGTCATATTTAGCGGAAATTTTATTGAATAAAGGGTATGAAGTGCATGGACTTATTAGGCGAGCATCTACTTTCAACACTGGGCGCGTAGAACATTTATATCAAGATCCGCATATTAATGGAGTGAATTTTTTTCTGTATTATGGCGACTTATCAGATGCCGGGAATATTAGAAAGTTAATTTTTAAAATTCAGCCAAACGAATTTTATCATTTAGGCGCCCAGTCTCATGTTCGCGTTTCTTTTGATATGCCGGAATATACGGCTGATATTACAGGTCTTGGTACAATTCGTATTTTAGAAGCAATTAAGGATTTGCAAGAACAAATTGGCAAGAAGATTAAATTTTATCAGGCAAGTTCAAGTGAGATGTTTGGCTCTGCTCTCCCGCCTCAGAATGAAAATACTTTGTTTCATCCTCGCAGTCCTTATGGTTGCGCTAAAGTTTTTGCATATTATACAACAATTAATTATCGGGAAGCTTACAATATTTTTGCAGTTAATGGGATTTTATTTAATCACGAATCACCACGACGCGGAGAAACTTTTGTTACCCGAAAAATTACGCGCGGCATAGCCAGAATCTTAGCCGGCCTGGATAAAAAAATCTATTTGGGCAATTTAGAGGCGAAGCGCGACTGGGGTTATGCGCCGGAATATATGGAAGCGGCTTGGCTTATGCTTCAACAGGAAAATCCAGATGATTATGTTGTTGGGACTGGTGAAGCGCATTCTGTTAAAGAATTTTTAGAAGAATCTTTTAAATGTGTCGGCATCAATAATTGGCAGGATTATGTGGTGATTGATAAAAGATATTTTCGGCCCGCTGAAGTTGAAGTTTTGATTGCCGATGCGCAGAAAGCTAAGGAAAAATTAAATTGGGAAGCCAAAACTAAATTCAATGATTTAGTAAAAATTATGGTAGAAGCAGACCTGAAAGAACATGAAATTAAAAAATAAAAAAATTTTAGTAACAGGTGGGGCGGGATTTCTTGGCAGTTTTGTTGTGAAAAAATTATTAGGGAAAGAAATACCTAAAGAAAATATTATTATTCCACATTCAGCTGACTTAGATTTAAAAAAATGGGAAAATTGTCAAAAAGCAGTTGATGGCGTTGATGTAGTAATTCATTTAGCGGCAAAAGTGGGAGGAATTGGGTTTAATAAAGAAAAACCCGGCGAACTTTTTTATGATAATTTAATAATGAGCATTCAATTAATGGAAGC
>MGIQ01000009.1:20298-48045 GCA_001793825.1 Candidatus Wolfebacteria bacterium RIFCSPLOWO2_01_FULL_38_11 | reverse complement strand
TATTGCAATTGGAACAATTTGCGCTTATCCAAAATTTACGCCAGTCCCTTTTAAAGAAGATGATTTATGGAATGGTTATCCGGAAGAAACAAACGCTCCTTACGGATTGGCAAAAAAAATGATGCTGGTGCAGGCGCAGGCATATCGCCAGCAATATGATTTTAATGCCATTTATCTTTTGCCGGTAAATCTTTATGGTCCAAAAGATAATTTTAGCCCAAATTCTTCCCATGTCATTCCAGCCCTGATTAAAAAAGTTGCCGATGCCAAGAAAGAAGGCAAAAATTTTATTGAAGTTTGGGGGACTGGCAAAGCAACACGAGAATTTTTATATGTGGAGGATGCTGCCGAGGGTATAATTTTAGCGACCGAAAAATACGATAAACCCGAGCCGGTTAATTTGGGTTCGGGAATGGAAATCTCTATCAAAGATTTGGTGGAATTAATATGCCGATTAATGGATTTTAAGGGGGAAATTCATTGGGATACCTCCAAGCCCGATGGTCAGTCCCGCAGAATGCTTGATGTAAATCGCGCCGAGAAAGAATTCGGCTTTAAAGCAAAAACCAATTTTGAAGATGGTTTAAAAAAAACAATTGAGTGGTACGGGGTTGAACAAGGAGCCGGAAGATTATGACTAAGTATATAAATTTTATTTTTGACAAAATAAAAAACTTTTTTTTAATTCCCTTTATACTTAAAGACTTTTTTTATTTAAAAAAAGCATCCCGTAAAAATAGTCGTTTTCTGGTAAGAATCAAAGATTTATATCCCTGCGTATTAGATAAAACCCCAAAAACAAGTTTTGACCGACATTATATATTTCATACTGCCTGGGCTGCGAGAAAGATTAAAGAAATAAGTCCTAAATTTCATACAGATATTTCTTCAAATTTATATTTTTCCTCTATCGTTTCAGCGTTTGTTCCGGTAAAATTCTACGATTATCGGCCAGCGAATTTAAATTTAAGCGAGCTTTCAAGCGAAAGGGCAGATTTATTATCTTTGCCTTTTCCGGACGGCAGTATAAAATCCTTGTCCTGCATGCACACCGTAGAACATGTAGGTTTGGGCAGGTACGGAGACCCGATTGACCCAGATGCCGATCTAAAAGCCATTAAAGAATTAAAAAGAGTATTAGCGAGAAATGGCTCGTTGCTTTTTGTTGTGCCGATAGGCGGACAGCCCAAAATTTATTTTAATGCACACAGAATTTATTCGTACGACCAAATTATAAGTTATTTTTCAGGACTTATACTTAAAGAATTTACGCTTATTCCTCAATATGAAAAAGATGGAGGAATAATATATGGAGCAACAAAAGAAATGGCAGATAAAGAAAAGTATGCCTGCGGCTGTTTTTGGTTTATTAAAAAATAAAATTATGAATATTAAAAATTTTATAAATAAAAAATTTAAAATAGGCGCCGATAATGACGAAAGAAGGGTAGATTGGGTGGAAAAAAAATTAAAAGAAATTCCCGCAGGCTCAAGAATATTGGATGCAGGCGCGGGAGAGTGCCGTTTTAAAAAATTTTGCTCTCATCTGGATTACGTGGCGCAAGATTTTAGAGAATACGGAGGCAGTGGCGATAATAAAGGCCTTCAAACAGAGACATGGGACACGTCTTGTATTAATATCACGTCTGATATTTATAGTATACCCGAGCCAGATAAATCTTTTGATGCGATTCTCTGCACAGAAGTATTTGAGCATATTCCAGATCCAATTTTAGCGATAAAAGAATTTTCGCGTCTACTAAAAAAAAGAGGAAAATTTATTCTTACTGCTCCATTTGCAAGTGGCACCCACTTTGCTCCATTTCACTTCTACTCAGGTTTTAACCGTTATTTTTATGAAACACATCTACCTCGCTACGGTTTCAAAATTATTGAGATATACGCTACGGGAAGTTTTTTTGAATATATTGCTCAAGAAGTGCGGCGGATGCCTTATATGGCGCGGCGATACGCTCACACCAATATAAGAATATGGGAATATCCCTTCCTCGTTGTCATTTTGTTAATCTTAAAAAGATTGAATGTGCGGGATAATGGATCAAAAGAGTTTTTAAATTTTGCTTATTGTATTGTCGCTGAGAGACAGTAATATGAGCGGCACTGGTCAATATTTTTCTATTATTATTATTTTTTACAGGGTTCGGCATTTTATAAATAAATAAAAAACCGCCAAAATGCTAAAAATAAAGGAACGATTAGAAAATACGCACAAGCTAACTTATTGTTACGATTTTGTTTGGGAAAATTGGCAGATTAAATCATAGAAATTATAAACCGCATATTATGATCATCACAAAATTAACAGGCGGTATAGGCAATCAAATGTTTCAATACGCGATGGCTAGGGCGGTTGCCGAGCAAAATAAAGTTGATTTAGGCATTGATATTTCTTGGTTTGATAGATATAAAAATAATTTAACCCCCAGGGAATATGCGCTGGATGATTTTAATATTTCAGGGAAATTACTCAAAACCGGTATTTTTTACAGAATTTTATCGAAATTGTCATTTTTAGAAAATATTAGACCGCCCCAGAGGAAGTATTATATAAAAGAAAAACAAATATTTCATTTTGATCCGGAAGTTTTCAAAATTTCTGGAAATGTTTACTTGGATGGTTATTGGCAAAACGAGAAATATTTTAAAGATATAGAGGAGATAATAAGAAAAGAATTTACTCTTAAAAACCCTTTTAATAAAATAATTTCTGGAATTGCAGAAAAAATTTCAGAGACAAATTCTGTTTCTCTTCATATTCGCCGTGGAGATTATGTTAAAGATAAAATTACAAATCAACTTCACGGAGTTTGTTCTTTAGATTACTATTTGAATGCAATAAATAGAATTTTAGAAAAAGTTAGTAAGCCAAGTTTTTTTATTTTTTCTGACGATATTGAATGGGCAAAGAATAATTTAAAATTAAATTATTCCACATTTTTTATCAGCGATAATCTAATAAAAGACAGCGAAGAACTTGTTTTAATGAGTAAATGCAAGCATAATATTATTGCTAATAGTTCTTTTAGCTGGTGGGGAGCTTGGCTGAATCAAAATCCTCAAAAAATTGTTATTGCGCCCAAGCAATGGTTTAAGGATTCTTCTATTAAAACTGATGATTTAATTCCTGATTCCTGGCAAAGGATTTAAGATAAATTGAAAATTATGTGCGGCATTGCAGGTATAATCAAAAAAGATTCACAAAAATATAAACCTCAACTAAAAAAGATGACAGATTCGCTTAGTCATCGCGGGCCGGATGCCGAGGGGTTTTATTTTTTTAAGGACTGCGGCCTGGGCCATCGCCGATTGTCCATTATTGATTTAAAAACCGGAGACCAGCCGATGCTTTCTTATAACGGCCAAGCAGGCGTGGTTTTTAACGGCGAAATCTATGGCTATCAGGAAATAAAGAAAAATCTCTCTAATTATTCTTTTCAAACAACTTCCGATACCGAAGTAATTTTGGCGCTATACGAAAAATACGGCGAAAATTTCGTAAAACACCTTCCCGGAATGTTCGCTTTCGCTCTTTGGGACGATAAAAATAAAAAACTGATTTGTGCCCGCGATCGCTTTGGCGAAAAACCGCTCTATTACGCCCTTGGCAAAAACGGCGAATTTATTTTTGCTTCGGAAATTAAAGCGATTTTAGCTTCTGATTTAATAAAACCGAAATTAAACAAAAAATCTCTTATTCATTATTTAAAGCGGCTCTATGTTCATCCTTATTCAGCGATTTATGAAAATATTTATGTTTTGCCGCCGGCTCATTTTCTCATTTATCAAAATAAAAAAATAAAAATCAACCGCTATTGGCAAATGCCGGAATTAAATTATCAGATTACTTTTGACGAGGCAATTGAGAAATTTAAAAAACTGCTTTTTGAGGCAGTAAAAAAACAATTGGTGACAGACGTGCCGGTCGGCGCTTTTTTGAGCGGTGGTTTGGATTCCAGCACCATTGTGGCAATCGCCAGCCAATATAAAAAAAATCTTAATACCTTTTCATTCGGTTTCGGCGAGTGGATAAATGAACTGCCTTACGCCTTGGAGATCGCCAGAAAATACAAAACAAATCATACTGAATTAACGCCTGAGAAAGCCGACCTAGGAGAGTTATTGATAAAAATGCAAGAAATTTATGATGAGCCGTTTGCTGATTCTTCAAATATTCCCACTTATTTATTGGCCAAAACCGCTCGGCAGTATACAAAGGTTGTTTTAACCGGTGATGGCGGCGATGAAATGTTAGGTGGCTACGGTTGGTATAAGCCGTTTTTATTTATGAATGAGAAAAATAGCGATTTGTGGCGAAGTGAATTTGTGCGTTTTATCGCCAGAGCAATAAGGCGATTAAGCAGTAGCCAGTTGTTGATGAATAAAGTTTTGGGCGCGCGGTTTCAGGAAAATTCCTGTTCAGTTATTGAGGCGCATTTATCGCAAAATATCATTTTCAATGATAACGAAATTAAAGCGCTTGGGCTGGAAATCCAAGATAAAAATGAGTTTTATAAACCAAGCTGGAAATTGGTGAATAGTTTAGACGATATAATGAGGTTTGATATAGAAAATTATATGGCTGGCGATATTTTGACAAAAATTGACCGGGCCTCAATGGCTAATGGTCTAGAATTAAGAGCGCCGTTTTTAGATGTTGATTTTGCTTCTTTTTGTCTTTCCTTGCCTTTCCAGTTAAAAGTTTCTAAGGATAATGATAAGATAATTTTGCGTCAAGCAGTTTCAAATTTATGGACAGCTTCAATTAGAAAACGTTCAAAACAGGGTTTTGGCGGCCCGGTGAATAAATGGTTAAGTCAAGATAAATCATTAAAAACACTAAAAGAAAATTATCTTAATAATCCAAAAAGAAAGATTTTTGATTTAATTTCTTTTAAAAATACAAGAGAGATTATCAAAAAAAATAAATATAAAACTTGGACATTATTGGTGCTTTCTTTATGGATGGAAAAACACGATTTTGAAATTTAAATTATGAAAAAACATTTTATCTCAGTTTGTATACCAAGTTACAATAGGCCACAAGAGCTTCTAAGATTGCTTAAAAGCGTTGATGCGACTAATCCGGATGATGTTGAAATAATCATTTGCGAGGACAAAAGCCCAAAAAGAGAAGAAATCCGGGCTACCGTGGAAAAATTTAAACAGGAAACCAGCTATGATGTCATTTATAAGGAAAATAAGTTAAATCTCGGTTTTGACAAAAATCTTCGCGAACTTATTAAAAACGCGAAAGGCGAATGGATTATTTTTATGGGCGATGACGATGAATTTGTTCCCGGCGCTTTGGATAAATTGGTGGATTTTTTGCGGCAGAATTCTGATTTGGGCTATGTGTTGCGGTCTTACGAGTCAGTTCATTTAAACGGCAAAATTGAAAAGTTTCGCTATTATAATGATAATCGTTTTTTTGAGCCGGGATTATCCGCCCTTATTACCTTATTCAGAAAGAGTGTTTTTATCTCCGGTTTTACCATCCGGCGCGCCGCGGTTACGGATTTTTTAATTGATGATTTTGATGGCGTGCTTTTATTTCAATTATATTTAGCGGCAGAAGTTTGCTTGCGTTATCGGGCGGCTTATTTTGATGTTGTTTTAACGCGCCAATACGAAAAAGAATTGCGGCCGTTTTTTGGAACCGCCAGAGCTGAAGAAAATCTTTATACTCCGGGCGCGGTGACGATGAAAAATTCTTTGAATTTTCTTCAGGGATTTTTTAGAATTGCAGAATATCTTGATAAAAAATACAGTTTTAATTCTAAGGCGCTAATAAAGAAGGAAATGTCAAAATACTCTTATCCCGCTTTGGCAATTCAAAGAGATAAAGGAATAAGAAATTTTTTAAAATATGTAATTGAGCTTAATAGGTTAGAATTTAATATAACTTTTTATTATCATCTTTACGTGATATTTCTTGTTTTATTGGGAAAAAGAATCTGCGATGAAGGAATTAGAATAATAAAAAACATTTTAGGCAAAACACCAGAGCTTTAGAGATGTTTTATAAATTTGTAAAATTCATTAATAAGCTGAAGACCGCTTACCGACGAATCAAAAACCCGGCCATCCGAAAAAATTATTTGGTCATTGACGTGGGGTCTGGGGACATGCCGAATCCTAGAGCTGACGTAATTTGCGATTCTATAGAAGAAAATACCGAAAGGATAACCGCCTTAAAAACAGACAGGCCGTTTATTTGGGCTGATATCGAAAACCTTCCGTTTAGAGATAAAGCCTTTGATTATTCAATTGCTTCGCATGTAATAGAGCATGTGGACAATCCGGAATGTGCCCTAAGAGAGCTGGAAAGAATTTCAAGGGCTGGCTACATTGAAACGCCAAATGCTTTTTATGAGTTCGCTATTCCGCATATGTATCATTTATCCCGCTGTACGGCAATTAACAACAAATTGATTATATTTAAAAAGGAAAGATGGGATGAGACAGTAGACAAAAAATATTTTGATATCAGGTATGATATGAATAAGTGCTGGTGGAATTTACATAATTTAGATGCCCAAGCCTTACTCACCGCCTATCATTGGAAAAATAAAATAGACTATGAAATCCACGGCGGCAAGTCATTTAAAAAACCAAAAGATTTAATCAGCGAAAGCAATGCGGAGCGCCCCCCCCTTCAATCATTAATAATCAAATTGGTTTATTGGTTTTTAAAACCCAGAAAAAAGATAGACCTTAAAACTCTTTTGGTATGCCCCAAATGCAAAGGAGACTTAATTTTTGAAGACGGAACAGAAAGGGCGAATTGCCAAAATTGTAATTTGAAATTCAGGAAGCATAAAGGATTTCTGGATTTTCGTTTATTATGAAACGCATAAAGAAAATACTCATTCCTTTTGTGGTTTTTTTAGCCGATATTTTTATCGGAAAACGCAATCTTAAGGCCTCAGGAATAAAAATAAAGGTTAATCTAGGGTGCGGGCTCCGATGTTTGCCAGACTGGATTAATATTGACGCCAGCTTAACCGCTCTTTTTGGTTCCCGGAGATTCGGTTTTATCAACAAACTGCTTTATCGTCTAGCCGGTTCATCGGCGTATTATTCTTTTGAGGAATTTGACGCTATCATCAAAAAGAATGAGCTACATTTTTACGATTTAAGGAAAGGAATTCCTCTTTTGGCCGGAAGCGCGGATGTTTTATACACCAGTCATTTCCTTGAACACCTTAACAAAAACGACGCTAAAAAATTTATTAAGGAGTGTTATCGAGCTCTAAAACCGAGAGGAATTTTGAGAATTGTCGTGCCGGATTTGGAAGCGGCTTTTAAAAAATATAAAGAAGGCAAAACAGAGGAAATGCTTGATACTTTTTTCTATACCTCGGACACTTACGATTTTCATATGCACAAATATAATTATAATTTCCAGACGCTGAAAAAACTTCTTGAAAAAACAGGTTTTGTTCAGGTGAAAAAACAAAATTACCAAAAAGGGGAATGCCCGGACATAGATTTCTTGGACATCTATCCTAATAATTCTTTATATGTTGAAACGAGAAAATAAAAAACTGAAAATCTTTATTGTCGGTGATTTCCATTCCAAAATTCATGAACAAGCGCTTTATGAGGCCTTTTTGAAATTGGGTTATGAGACGGATAAATTTTCCTGGCATGATTATTTTGGGGGTTTTTTGTTTAGGAATCCGGAAACCGAAAAACACCCGCTAAAACTTATTTATTACAAAACCCAGAATAAATTTATTTTTGGTCCGGTTGTTTGGAAAATAAACAAAGATTTAATTGCTTGCATTAAAATGGAAAAGCCAGATTTGGTTTTCATTTACAGTGGGAATTTAATTTTTACCGAAACAATTAAACAAATAAAAAAGTCCGGCGCAACGATTTTTGGCTACAATAATGACGATCCCTTCAGCAAAAAACATCCTTTCTATATGTGGCGGCATTTCTTGAAAGCTATCCTGTATTACGACCATATTTTCGCTTATCGGCAAAAAAATTTAAGTGATTATAAAAAAATCGGATATAATAGAGTTAGTTTATTAAGGGCGTATTATATTAAGGAAAGAAATTTTTTTATTGCAAATTTGCCGGCGAATAAATACGTTTGCGATGTGATTTTTGCCGGCCATTGGGAAAATGACGGCCGTGATGAATATATAAAGGCGATTATCGAAGCCGGCATAAATTTTAAATTATACGGCCCTGAATGGCGGCGCTCAAAATACTATAACTTTTTCAGAAATAAGCTCGGTTATGAAATAAACTCTTTGAAAGATGATTATAATTTATCGTTGAATAGCGCGAAAATTGCCCTTGTTTTTTTATCAAAATTAAATAATGATACCTACACGAGAAGATGTTTTGAAATTACAGCGGCCAAAACTTTTATGTTGAGTGAATACACTGATGATTTAAACAGTATATTTAAACAGGGCGAAGAAGCCGAATATTTTGGAACCAAAGAAGAAATGCTCCAGAAAATAAAATATTATCTTGAACATAATGAAGAAAGAGAAAGAATTGCTTCGGGGGGTTATCAACGGTTACTTAAAGACCGTCACGAAGTTTTAGATAGAGTAAAAGAAATTTTAAAAGTTTATCAATCTTACATCTTGCGATGAGGTAAACGTAAATTTTGAATTATGAAAATTCTTCACATTATTCCTTCGTATTTGCCGGCGAAATTGGCAAGCGGGCCAATTATACCAACGCATAATTTAAACAAAGAATTAATTAAAAGAGGCGTTGAGGTGGTTGTTTATACCGCCAATCTTGACGGCCAAGAAATTTTAAATGTCCCGCTAAATCAAGAAGTAAATATCGATGGCGTAAAGGTTTTTTATTTTCCGATAACTTTTAAGCCGTGGCAGTATTCTTTTGGTTTACATCGGGCCTTGGCAAAAAATATAAAAGATTTTGATTTAATTCATATTACCTCGGTTTTTTTATCAGCCTCAGCTTTAGGAGCTTATTACGCCAAAAAATTCAAAAAGCCCTATATTATTTCTCCTCATGGCAGTTTAATGTCAGATCCGCTCAGTCGCCATTCTCTTAAGAAAAAAATCTATCTTAATTTGATTGAAAAGAAAAATTTAAAAAATGCCGCCGCCATTCATTTCTTAATTAATCGAGAAAAAGAAGATTATTTAAAAGCCGGTTTACTTTTGAAAAAGACGATTGTTATTCCCAATTGTTTCGATTTAGAAGAATCTAGAGAAATATCGCCAAATGGTTTATTCAGAAAAAAATTTGGCATCGGCGACAATAAAAAAATAGTTTTATTCTTAGCCCGACTTCACCCCATAAAGGGTTTGGATACCTTAATTCCGGCTTTTGCGGAAGTTATTAAAAAAGAATCCAGGGCGGTTTTGGTTTTAGCTGGACCGGATGAAAATGGATATAAAAAAGAAATTATTAAAATGATAAATGATTACAATTTAACCTTTTTTGATTTTAGTTTGCATCAGTCCGCGTTAAGTCCGCGTAGGCCCGCGTCTTGTATTTTTACAGGGATGTTAATTGGAGAGAAAAAGGTCGCGGCTTTTCGAGAAAGCAATGTTTTTGTTTTGCCGTCTTATACAGAGGCTCTTCCTATGGCAACTATTGAGGCAATGTATTTTGGTTTGCCGGTAGTGATTACTGAGGGAGTTGGCATTTCGCCGAACATCGATAGAGCCGAAGCCGGTTTGGTAATTAATAAAGACGAAAAACAATTAGTCGAGGCGATTTTGAAAATTTTGGAAAATCCGCGATTAGGAAAAGAAATGGGGCAAAAAGGCAGGGAATTAGTTGAAACTGAATTTTCCAGCGAAAAAGTGGCGGGAAAATGGATTGAAGAATATAATAAAATAATAAAAAATTATAAAAAAGATGAGTAATAAGTTTTACGAACGTTATTGGGAAGGCAAAGCGGAATATCTGCCTGATTTTAAAATTAAATGGCCAAAATTGAAGAAATTTATTCCACTTGAAAAGGAAATTGTTATTGTTGATTTTGGTTGCGGTAATGGTCAGATTATTCAAGAGATAAAAAAAATTAATTTGAAAGCCGAGTATATTGGGCTGGATGTTTCTGAAACCGCTTTGAAATCAGCAAAAACAATTCTTCCTGATTGTAAATTTTATAAAATTGAAGACGGCGGAAAATTGCCATTGAAAAATAATTCTGTTGATTTTATTTTTTCATCGGAAGTGATCGAGCATATTTACGATACAGAAAACGCTTTTTCAGAGATTTCAAGAATTTTAAAACCAGGCGGGAAATTATTGCTAACAGTTCCTTGTCATGGTTTAATAAAAAATCTTTTAATTGTTTTATTTGCTTTTAATAAACATTTTAATCCAACAGGACCTCATATTAGATTTTTTTCCAAAAGAACACTTTTTTCGTTATTGAAAAAAAACGGATTTGAAATAGAAAAATATGGATTTTATGGTCGTTTTTATCCCTTATCTCATTCGATTTACATTTTAGCAAAAAAAGTTTAGGTTTTTATTATGAAAAAATCTTTAATTAGCGTTATAATTCTTACTTACAACGAAGAAATCCATATTGAGCGGCTACTGGAAAACATTGCTGATTGGGCGGATGAAGTTTTTATTGTTGATTCTTTTTCAACTGATAAAACGTTGGAAATTGCCAAAAAATACGGCTGCAAGATTTTCCAGCATAAATTTGAAAATCAGGCGCAGCAATTCAATTGGGCGTTGGATAATTTAAAAATCAAAAACGATTGGATTTTGCGGCTGGATGCCGATGAGTATCTTACGAGTGAACTTAAGGACGAAATAACTGAAAAACTTAAAAACATTCCAAAAAATATTAACGGTTTTTATATTAAAAGGCGGGTTTATTTTATGGGCCGATGGATAAAGCACGGCGCTTATTATCCAATTTGGCTTTTAAGATTATTTAAAAAAGGAAAGGCGCGCTCGGAACAAAAAACAATGGATGAACACATTGTTTTATTAGAAGGTGAGGCAGAGAAATTAAAAAATGATTTTATTGACGATAATAAGAAGAATTTGGAATGGTGGATTGCCAAACACAATAATTATTCCACAAGAGAGACGGCGGATGTGCTTGGCGGCGATTACGGGCAGGGCAAAAAGAAATTTTATTATCGGCTTCCGTTGTTTTTCCGCGCTTGCGCTTATTTTTGCTATCGTTATTTTATTCGTTTGGGATTTTTAGACGGCAAAGAAGGATTGATATTTCATTTTTTGCACGCTTTTTGGTATAGATTTTTAATCGATGCAAAAATTTACGAATATAAGAACAAAAATCAGTAAAAAATATTACTTGATTTTAAAGTTTTTTTATGGTTTAATATATTAAGTTTAAATTCTGTATTTTATATGGATGATATAAAAAGCGTCATAGAAAATAAGACAATTTTGGTGACCGGAGGCACCGGTTCTTTTGGTAATGCCGTTGTGGACAATCTTTTGCCGTTAAATCCAAAAAAAATAATTATTTTTAGCCGAGATGAGAAAAAGCAGTTTGATATGAGCAATAAATATAATAATGAGAAACTGAAATTTATTACCGGCGATGTCAGAGATCGCGATGAAATTTCTCATGCTATGTACGGCGTTGATTTTGTATTTCATGCCGCTGCGTTAAAACAGGTTCCTAATTGTGAATTTTTTCCTTGGGAAGCGATTAAAACCAATACACTGGGTGCGCATAATGTAATTGATGCGGCAATTAAAAATAGTGTGAAGCGAGCTGTGTTTTTAAGCACCGATAAAGCGGTTTATCCGATTAATGCGATGGGCATGACCAAGGCTTTGATGGAAAGGATTATGATTGCCATTTCAAGAGAAAAAAGAGGAGAAACCGTTTTGTGCGGCACTCGTTATGGCAATGTGATGTATACGCGCGGATCCGTCATTCCATTTTTTATTGATTTAATGAAATTAAATGAGCCTTTGAGAATTACTGATAAAAAAATGACGCGTTTTATAATGCCATTAAGTCAGTCGGTTGATTTGGTTTTGTATGCTTTGTCAAATGGCCAAGCCGGAGATATTTATGTCAGAAAAGCGCCGGCTGCCGCTATGGGCGATTTGGCTCAAGCAATGGCAGAGCTTTTTAATTATGACAAAGGAATAAAAGAAGTCGGCATTCGGCCGGGCGAAAAAATGCACGAAACATTAATTTCCAGCGAAGAAATAATAAGAACTGTTGATTGCGGCAATTATTACAAGATAATGCCTGAAGCTCCTAATATGGATTATCGGGAGTATTACTTAGGGGATAAACATTCTAAGAATAAATTGTTAAGCGAAGGTTATACTTCTGCGAATACAAAAAGACTTTCTGTGGCGGAAATAAAAGAACTTTTACTTTCTCTTAATGAGATAAAAGAAGAATTAAAGAATTTTCGAAAATAAGTATGAAAATAGGCATTACCGGCAGTCAGGGGTTTATTGGCAGCCATTTGACTCAAGAGTTAAAATTTCAAGGCCACAAATTGTCTTTTTTTGATTTGCCGGAAAATGATTTATTGAAACAGGGAAAGGATCTTGAAAATTTTGTTAAGGATAACGATGTAATTATTCATACGGCGGCTGTAAATAGGGGAACAGATGAGGAAATTATTGCTGGCAGTGTTGTCGCTGTTTATAATTTAATTTCAGCAATTAAAAAATTAAAAAAACGGCCAAAGCTTATATTTTTATCTTCAATTCAAGCAGAAACAGATACTTTGTACGGGATGGCAAAAAAAATGGCGGAAATTATACTGGAAGATTTTTCCAAAAAGAATAAAGCGCCGGTTTCAATTTTTCGCTTAACCAATGTTTTTGGCGAAGGATGCAGGCCGTTTTATAATTCCGTGATTGCCACTTTTTGTTATCAAGTTGCTAATAATCAAGATTTGAAAATAAACGGAAATAGCAAGTTTAAATTTATTTATATTGGTGATCTTATTAAAATTATAAATAAAGAATTAAAAATTGAAAGAAAAAACAATTTTTATCTTAAAAAGGTATCATCTGTAAATGAAGTATCAATTTCGGATTTGGCAAGAATCATACAGAGTTTCAAAAATAAACCGAAATTAAAATCAAAATTTCATAAAATTTTATACAAAACTTATTTATCATATAAAAATGGAAAATAAAAAGTTAGAAATTAAAAGCGATGAAAGAGGTAATTTTATCGAAGTTTTTAAAATTCCTGATTTCGGGCAGGTTTCTGTTTCCACTACTAAACCAGGAGTGGTAAGAGGCAACCATTATCATAAACGAAAAAGGGAAATTTTTTGTATTATAGAAGGTGAAGCGAAAATTCGTCAAAGAAATTTAGAAACTAATGAAATTGAAGAAAAAGTCGTTTTTGGAAATGTGCCGGAATTGGTTGAAATGAAGCTAAATTGGACGCATAATATACAAAATATTGGCAAGGGAGAAATGAAACTTTTAATTTGGGTTAGTGAAATATTTAATCCAGATGACCAAGATACTTTTTATGAAGAAGTTTGATGTCAAAAAAATTAAAATAATGACAATTTTCGGCACACGGCCAGAGATTATTCGTTTGTCGCGTGTTTTTGCTAAGCTGGATCAATATGTGAATCATATTATGGTTCATACTGGTCAAAGCTATGATTATGAAATGAATCAAGTGTTTTTTGATGATTTAAAAATCAGAAAACCGGATTATTTTTTGGAGGTAAAATCAGAAACATTAGGCAGTCAGATCGCTAAAATTATAGAAAAAAGTGAAGAGTTTTTAAAAAAGGAAATGCCGGATGCTGTTTTGATTTTAGGGGATACCAATAGTTCTTTAGCTGCTGTTATTGCCAAAAGAATGAGAATCCCGATTTTTCATATGGAAGCCGGTAATCGTTCTTTTGATGAAAATCTTCCAGAGGAAATTAATCGCCGGATAGTTGACCATATCAGCGATATTAATTTGCCTTACAGCGAAAATGCGCGGCTTTATCTTATAAGAGAAGGAATCCACCCAGGGACTATTTTTGTGACTGGTTCGCCGATGGCGGAAGTTTGGGAATATTATAAAAAAGAAGCTGAACAGTCGCAAATTTTAAAGAAATTAAATCTTGAAAAAAATAAATATTTTGTGGCGAGCATTCATCGAGAAGAAAATGTTGATAATAAGGAATCTCTTGAAAAATTAGTTGATTCATTAAACGCAATCGCAGAAATTTATAAAATGCCGATTATTATGAGCACTCATCCCCGCACCGCCAAGCGCCTTGAAGAATATAAGTTAAAAGCTAACGAGTTGGTTAATTTTCATAAGCCAATAGGTTATTTCGATTATAATAATCTTCAATTGAACGCTTTTTGCGTTTTATCAGATAGCGGCACGATTTTAGAAGAATCTTCAATTATGGGATTTCCTGCCATTCAAATGAGAGTTAGTTCGGAGCGGCCGGAAGGTTTTGATGAGGGAGTTTTGATTTTGTCGGGGTTAGATAAAGACATAGTTTTACAAGCAGTTGATATTACAATTAAACAAGTGGAAGCAGGAGAAAAATTTAATACTCCAAAGAGTTATAGTGATATTAATGTTTCCGGAAAAGTTTTGCGATTGATTGTTGGACTCACGAAAATTGTAAAGAATCGCAGAACTTTAAATTAAAATAAAATTTCATGAAAATTTTAATTGTTGCCGATGTTTACCCGCCGGAAGTCTCTTCGGCAGCTAATCTAATGAAAGAGTTGGCGGAGGGCCTTAAAAAAAAGGGTCATAATGTTTGGGTTGCCACCACTTATCCGAAATATTATTTGCCCAAAGAATTGGAAGGCCAAAAATTTGAATTATTTTCTGATGAAAACGGCATTAAAGTCATCAGAGTCAAAACTACTCCTTTAAAAAAGGTTAATTTTATCATTAGGGGCGTTTCGCAGCTTTTTCTGCCTTTTTTATTTTTCTTTAAAATAAAAAAATATATCCACGAGAAATTGGACGTTGCGATTGTTTATAGTCCGCCCTTGCCATTGGCTTTGACTGGCGGGATGATTAAGCGTTATTATAAAGCGAAATTTATTTTAAGCATTCAGGATATTTTTCCGCAAAATGCCATTGACTTGGGAATTTTAAGCGGCTGGAAATACAAGCCGGTTATTTGGTTTTTTGAATGGCTGGAGAAAAAAATTTACAAAGAAGCCGATAAAATCACTTTTCATTCCGATGGGGGAAGGAAATTTTTAATTGAAAAAAAAGGAGTGCCGGCGGAAAAAATAATTACGCTTCATAATTGGATTGATATTGAGCCGTTTAAAAATCTTTCCCAAAATATTTCTTTCAGGAAAAAATTCGGGCTTAACGGAAAATTTGTTTTTGTTTTTGGAGGGATTATGGGGCCGGCGCAGGGGTTGGAATTTATGGTTAGGGTTGCTAAAAATGTTTCTGATTTGAAAGATTTGGTTTTTTTGCTTGTGGGTGACGGGACTGAAAAGCCAAAAATTGAAAAAGAAATAAATGATTTGAACGTTAAAAACGTAATTATCAAACCGTTCGTTTCAAAAGAGGAATATCCTTATCTTGTCAAAGATTTTGACGTTGGTTTTGTTTGCTTGAGCGGTAATAATAAAACGTCTTTTGTGCCCGGAAAAATTCTGGGGTATATGGCGGCCGGCAAGCCAATTCTCGCTTTTTTAAATAAAGAGAGCGATGGTTTTGTCGCGCTGAAAGAAGCAAATTGCGGATATGCCGTAAATGCCGATAATTTAGAAGAAGCCGAGAAAATAACGCGCAAGATTTATGCGGAAAAAGATAAGCTGAAAGAAATGGGAGAAAACGGATTTAAATACGCTTCTGATAATTTAACCGTTGGCGCGGTTGTTGAAAAATTAGAAAAATCATTTACTTAATTTTTCACTTTTTCAAACAATACTTTTATTTCATTTATGATTTCTTCTTTTAATATATATAGGATTCCAAAATAAACTCCGGCGGAGAGCGCGATATTAATAAGGACATTTAAGTTTAATTTATTTAAAAGGAAACTCACAGCGCCCATAATAATCGCCGCCGCGATTATTTTTTTTAAATAGTGGAGAGTATGGAAATTGCTGATTTTTTTAATTTTTATCCAAATCGGCGCGTAATACATAAATTGAGAAATTAAAGTGGCGATTGCCGAGCCGGCGATGCCGAAAGAAGGGATAAGCAGGGTATTAAAAACCACATTGCTTAAAGAGCCGATAGCCACATATTTGACAAGGCGTTTCTGTTGGTTATGAGCCATTATTAAATTGTTTAAAATAGCGGCCGGAAAATTAATAATCAAGGTGATTATTAATATTTGAAACGAAAGAGACGCCGGCAAATATTCCTTGCCAAAAATAAATTCAATAAGCGGAGCGCTTAAAATAACGCCGCCAATCGTCAGAGGAACAGCGATAAGATATGAAATCGTCACTGATTTTTCATTAATAGTTTTTAATTTATCAAATTCATTTTGTTTTACAAAGCGCGCCATTGCCGGAAAAATCGCGCTGCTAAGAATTACCGGTAAAGTAAAAAGAATTTGGATAACGCGCAGGCTGGCCGAATAATGGCCGATTTCTTCGGCCGTGCGCCACCAGCCAAGCATAACGATATCAATGTTAACCATAAAAATGCCAAAAAGTCCCGCAAAAGCCAATGGCCAGCAGTTATGGAAAAATTCACTGATTATTTTTTTATCAAAATTTTTAAATATTCCAAATATATAATCTTTGACAAAATAAAAAGAGACAATGCTTAAAACCGCGACACTGCTGATATAAGCAAATAATAAACTGCCAGCGGTCTGATAAAAATTTAAGATAATAAAACCGACAATTGCAATGGTTGTGTTCATAACCACAACCAAAAGCGCTTCCTTTTCCATTTTTTCAATGCCTCTAAAATAGGCAAAAGTGAAATCTCTTAAATTGTCAAAAATAACCAGCAGGGCGACAAAAGGCAGAAGGGCAACGGCTTCTTTAATGTTTGAAAATTTTGGAGCGATAAAAATTATTAAAGCCGCGGTAATTGTCAGTAAAAAAAATTTAATCCACAAAGCGTTGGCAAAATATGATGCCCGTTTTTCCGGATGGCCGGCTATTTCGCGCGTCATTAAAGGACCGACTCCCAAATCCGCGAAAATGGTGAAAAATCCCGCTAATCCCAAGACATATGAAAAAACTCCGTAATGCGCCGCTCCCAAAATTCGCGCCGCGTAAATTATAATAACCGCTCTGATTAAACGGCTGCCGATTTGGCCGACGCTTAGCCAAAAAACGTTTTTAACCACGGTCTGGCGAAGGCCGCGATTTTGAAAAAGGAGATCTTTTAATCGGGAAATCATTGATGAGAAATAAAAATATATTTAATGGTTTTTAATATTATCAGAAAATCCAAGAAAAGCGAGCGGTTTTTGACGTAGTAAATGTCATATTGGAGTTTTTCCTGCGCTTCTTCCAAAGAAGAGCTGGGCTTGTAATTCAATTGGGCCCAGCCAGTGAGTCCGGGCTTGATAATATGGCGGATTTCATAATAGGGCAATTGGCTGTAATGTTTTGCCAGCTCCGAGCGTTCTGGTCTGGGACCGATTAAAGAAATACTGCCTTTAAGGATATTATAAAGCTGGGGAATTTCGTCTAAATGAGTATAGCGAAGGATTTTGCCAACAAAGGTCAGGCGAACATCTTTTTCCGCTGTCCACAGGGGACCGCTGTGATTGATTTTCATAGTGCGGAATTTGTATAAAATAAACGGTTTGTCATTTTTGCCGATTCTTTCTTGTTTATAAATTATCGGGCCTGAAGAGGTGAATTTAATTAGAAAGGCAATACCAATAGTAAGCGGCAAAAAGATGATATTGAGAATAAGACTAAGAACAATATCAAGAAATCTTTTTGCGATTTCATAGAGTTTGCGGCTGGTTGTTATTTGTTCGATAAACCAAGTTTCTTCAAGTTCTTTGAGCGGAACTTTTTGAAAAAGAAGCTCGTAGAAATCAGCGAGGTCAATAATTTGGATTCCCAAAGGAAGCAAGCGATAAATAATTTTGGCAGCAGAAGAATCTTTTTTAATATGGCTTTCAGTAATGATTGTTTCAATTTTATTATCGATGATATTGGCGGAAAGCTCTGGAAATTTTTTCTCGGAAAGCGGTTCTTTTATCCAAAGTTTGATATTGTAGCCGGTTTGGGGATTATTTTTAAGGTGTTCAATTATAAAAGAAATTATTGGCGAGGCGCCGATAATTAAAACTTGCTTTTGAATGCCTTTGGCAATAAAAAATTTTGATAGAATTATTCTCCAAAAATAACCGCCAACTCCAAAAATTAAACTGAAAATTAAGAGATTGGTTTTTGGAGTTAGTTGGAAAAACGGTTCAAAGGCGTAGAAAGCGGCAACCGAAAGAAAAATATTTATAGCTATGGAAATGGAAAATATGCGGGCAGTTTCCAGATTGTTTTTAAGAAATTTATCGGAATAAAGGTCAGAAAGGTAAAGGATTAAAATCCAAAGAATAAAAATGACGGAAAACGGTTTTAAATGCGCGCCGAAAGAATCGTAAAAATTAGCTTGGCCGTAGCGGATTAAGAGAGTAAGAGTAAGCGAGCCGTAAAGGATGGCAATATCTCCGAGGAAAATCAAAGTTATTTTCAGCTTTTTGGAAAACATCAGAATTATAATAGCATTAAGTTCTTTAGTTGACAAAGATTATAACTCGTGTATAATGAAAAAAGTTTAGTAGACGACAAAATTGGTAATTTTTTAATATAAGCGCCATTTTGCCAAAAAGCTAAACGTAAAGGGACGTTTAAATTAAGTTAGCAAAATGGCTTACGATAATAATTTCCAGCGGAAGATGTATCAGGGCAATTGGCAGTGTTCAAAGTGCCAAGCGGCAATTACAGAACTTCCTTTTGAACCTGATCAAAACCGCTTGGGCCAGCTTTTGTGCCGTGAATGTCACAGAGAAAGAGTAAAATCTTTTGGTGGCGGCCGAGGCAGGTTCCAGAGATAATTCTCTCAAAATCCCGCCAGTTTTAAAACTTGGCGGGATTTTGTTTTGAAATAATTTGTTATATAATTTATTAAAAGGTCGCCTCAATTTTATTTTTTTATAATTATGAAGTGGTTAAATTGGGTTAATTTAGTTTTGGGGGTTTGGATTATAATTTCTCCGTGGGTTCTTGATTTCGCGCCCTATACTCCGGCTCTTTGGAGCAACTTGGTGGCGGGAATATTGATATTGGTTTTTGCTTTGTGGCAATTATTTGGCAGCGATATGGGCAGCGGCTCTTCTGGTCCGACAATGACGCAATAACAATTAATTCTATCTTGTCTCCTCCTTCTTTTGATTTAGGGAGGAGAAAAGATGGAAGTTAATTTTGACAATCGAAGTTTTAAAATCTATTATTTTATTATGGTTAAAATTTATACAACAACGACTTGTCCTTACTGCGTGATGGCAAAGGATTATTTTAAAAAAATCGGAATTCAATACGAGGAATTCAATGTGGCGGAAGATGAAAAAGCAAGGGAAGAATTGGTGAGAAAATCGCATCAAATGGGCGTGCCGGTGATTGATATTGATGGCACGATTATAGTGGGCTTTAACCGGGCGGAGATAGACAGAGCGTTGGGAAAATAACTTTTAGCTTCATTAGCTTTTTAGGTTTAATTATCAACAAGCTAACAAGCTAATAAACTAATAAGCTAATGTTGTACGATTTAATAATTATCGGCGGTGGGCCGGCTGGAGTTGCGGCGGGAATTTACGCCAGCAGAAAAAAATTAAAAACATTGTTAATTACCGAAAGCATCGGCGGACAGCCGGTGATTGCGGGCACTATTAATAATTTTATCGGATTTAAATCAATCAGCGGAATAGAACTGAAAAATATTTTTGAAGAACATTTGCATTTTCAGGGAGGAGTTGATTTAAAAGAAGGATTAAGAGTGGAAAAAATCGTGAAAAAAGATGGCGGTTTTTTAATTTCTGCGAACAATGGAGAATCTTTTGAAACAAAGGTTGTTTTAATCGCCGTTGGCAGCAGTCCAAAGAGATTGAATATTCCGGGCGAGGAAAAATTTGAAGGCAAGGGGGTTTTTTATTGTTCGATTTGCGACGCGCCACTGATGAAAGATAAGGTTGCGGCAGTGATTGGAGGGGGAAACTCCGGATATTATTCAGTGCTTGACCTTTTGCCTTATGCTTCAAAAATTTATGTTCTAGAGTACGGCGATTCTTTAAGAGCTGATCCGGTTTATCAAGATAAAGCCAATGCTTCCGGCAAGGTGGAGGTGATTACCATGGCAGCCGTAAAAGAGATTTTGGGAGATGATTTTGTCAGAGGATTAAAGTATGAAGACAGGAAGAGTGGAGAATTAAGGGAATTGAAACTGGATGGAGTTTTTGTGGCGATTGGATACCAATCAAACAGCGGATTGGCAAAAAATTTGGTGGAAATAAACCAGTGGGGCAAAATTGTTGTTAATCATCAGTCGCAGACGACTTCGCTTGAAGGCGTTTGGGCGGCCGGCGATGTGACTGACGTTTTTTATAATCAAATCAATATTGCCGTTGGCGACGCCGTGAAGGCAGTATTAAATATCTACGATTATTTAAATAGAAAATAACCTAGAAATGCGTAATGCCTTGACGGCCATAGCGTTTTTATCGGGATTAGCTTTAGCAAGCGGAATTTATTTTGGTTTAAAAATTGATATTGATAAACTTTTGGGATTAATTGGGAATAAAGACAATAATTTTCAATATGCCGGAAAAATAATTTTGGAAGAAAATTTTGACAAAGAGGCAAAAAGCAAAACAGCCGGAAATAAAGAAGAAAAAACCCAAATAACTCCAACAAAAAAATCAAAAAAGAAAATAGAGCAAAAAGTTGCGGTCTTGGCAAAGGATTTAAATAAAAATTCAAGTCAAGTTAATAATTCTAATTATTCATCTTCTGTATCAATTCAGGCAGCGGCGAAGGCAGTTATAACTACAGCTACAATAAATGTTGCGGCTGAGGGGAATGAGCCGATAAATCAAAGCAGCGTTGCTGAAACTTTAAGCGCGCAAACTGAAAATAATTCCTTACAACAAGAAGTAAATGTTTCTATCAATCATATTTTAATCAGCGAGGTGATGGTTGGTATAGACGGAAATTCAGCTTACGAATTTATTGAGCTTTATAATCCAACGGCAAGCGCTATTGATTTAACCAATTGGACAATCAAAAAAATAAGTTCAACTGGCAGCGAATCTTCTTTATTAGTTGCTTTAAGATTAGAAGGAAAGATTATCGGCGCGGGAAAATATTTTTTAGCGGCCAATGAAGGAGGATACAGCGGACAGGTGGCGGCTGACGTTTTTTGGGCGACTTCCAACACTTTGGCTTACAGCAATAACGCCATTATTTTATACAATGGCAATAGCGAAAAAGTTGAAGAGATAAGCTGGCAAGAGATTCCAAAAGGACAGAGTTTTGTCAGGCAATCTTGGGACAGCAGCCAATTTATTCTTAGTTCTCCAACGCCGCAAAATTCTGATTATTAGAACAAAAGTGCTATAATTAATTAGGATATGAACTATTTATTGTTTTTGGTAATTTTAGGCAGTTTTATTTTTTTCTTATGGGGTTTTGGCCGGTTTGGAAAGATGAGCGGGTTGATTGAAAAAAGAAAAGAAGCGCAATATCTTAAAGAAAAAAGAAAATATCAAATCATAAAACTTTTGAGAGAGAAGAAGGAAATTAGCAATAATGACGCGGAAAAATTATTAAATGTTTCTGACGCTACAGTAACTAGATATCTTGATGAATTGGAGAAAAAAGGATTGATTGAAGCTTTTGGCAGCACAAGAGGCGTAAAATACAGATTTAAAAAATCTCAAAACAATAGTTGAGCCGATTTTCAGAATAACCGCGCCAAATATAGTCAAAAATCGGCTCAATCGTTGTTTTTATTTAAATAAAAAGCGGCCTGGATATAAGGCCGCTTTATTTTGCTTTTGTTACGCTTATAGATCTAGATCCTCGACTAGGCTTTTAATCTTGGAGATTTCCTTTCCGTATTCTTCCAAAACAGCTTTTTCAACGAGATTGCGCGTTTCTTGGTTTAGGGGAGAGACAATCTCCCTGTAATCACCAGGCCTTATTTGTTTAGAAGGCATAGAAACAAAGAGGCGGTTGTTTCCTTTAATTACTTTCAAATCTCTTATTTTAAAGCAGTTGTCTATTTCTATGGTTGCGAAGGCTTTAAGCCTGTTGTCTTCTCCTCCGTTTTTGTTGATTATTACCGTAGTCTGAGTGATTTCCACGATGATGTCCCTCCTTGAGTTGGATTGTTTTATTTTTTAAAATTTATGCTGATGTTAAATTAGCATTATATTGATTTTAGTGTCAAGGGAAGGCATTATAAATTAATGGTTGTTATTCTTCATAATATCCGCAGTTTGTATAATGTCGGGTCGATTTTTAGAACAGCTGATGCGGCGGGAGTTTCTAAAATATATCTTTGCGGCATTACGCCAAAACCGATAGATGTTTTTGGCCGGCCGAGAGCGCAATTGGTTAAAGTTTCTTTGGGCGCGGAACACTATGTAGAATGGGAAAAGGTGAAAGTAGTAAGCAAATTAATTGATAAGCTAAAAAAACAGAAATATAAAATTTTCGCGATTGAACAAAATAAAAAATCAATCCCATATTTTAAAGTTCCTAAATCCTATATTCTAAATTCTAAATTCTGTTTGATTTTAGGAAGTGAAGTAAAAGGTCTGCCACCGGCAATTTTAAACCGCGTTGATAAAATTTTGGAAATTTCAATGAAAGGCAAAAAAGAGTCGCTTAATGTTGGAGTGGCGTTTGGAATCACAATATTTCATTTAATAAATTCATGAGATATTTTTATTTTTCAATTTTTTTCGTAATTTTATTATTGATTTTCGGGTTATTATTTTATTTCAACCGGCAGTTTCTTAAATTTTCGGAGAATGCCATTTCCGCAGATTTGCAAGCTAATTTATTGGCTATCAAAGATAATGAAATAAGAATTAAAAATAATTTATCTGAAGAAAAACCGATTAATCTTTTATTCGTCGGAGACATTATGTTGGACAGGGGAGTTGGGTCGGTGGTTAGTAATTACAATAATTACAGATATCCCTTTTTAAAAACATTTGAAATATTGGAAACCGCCGATTTAACTTTCGGCAATTTAGAAGGGTCAATATCAAAAAATGGTAAAAAGCAGGGAAGCATTTATTCTTTTCGCTTTGACCCAGTGGCGCTTGAAGGACTAAAATTCGCCGGTTTTGATGTTTTATCTCTGGCTAATAATCATATTTTGGATTATGGCCGGGAAGCGATGGAAAACACCATTTCAATTTTAAAAGAGAATAATATTGTTCCAATTGGAGCCGGGAAAAATCAATTCGAGGCGAATAATCCAATTATCAGCGAAATAAACAATACAAAAATCGCTTTTTTGGCTTACGCGGATATGAATCCAAAAGGATTTGAAGCCGGAGAAAATTATTCGGGAATCAGTTCTTTTGAATTAGAACAAGTGATAAATAAGATTAAAGAAATTAAAACTTTGGGAGTGGCCGATATTGTCATAATTTCTTTCCATTGGGGGGAAGAATATGAAAATCGTTCTAACAAAAATCAACAAAAATTAGGCCGCGCCTTGGCAGAAGCCGGAGCTGATTTAATTATCGGGCACCATCCTCACGTGGTTCAGGAAGTTGAACTTTATCCTTCTTCGCCGTCAGCGGCTTCGGAAGGACGAAGTAAAAACAGCTGGATTGCCTATTCTTTGGGAAATTTCATTTTTGACCAGAATTTTTCCAAAGAGACGATGAAAGGATTAATGATTAAAGCAAAAATTCAAAACAAAAAAATCGTTGAAATTGAACCGATTGAAATAAAAATAAACGATTCTTTCCAGCCGGAAGCAATTAGTTTATAATTTTATTATGCTTATTTATATCGGAGCAGATCATAGAGGATTTAAATTAAAAGAATCTTTGGAGAAATATTTGAAGAATCAAGGATACGAAATTATTGATGCGGGTAATGGAAACTTGGATAAAGGCGATGATTATCCGGATTTCGCCAAATTGGTGGCAAGGGCGATTTCTCAAGATCCAATAAACCGCCGGGGGATTTTAATTTGCGGTTCAGGCGCGGGCGTTGATATCGTGGCCAATAAATTTGATGGCGTACGTTCGGCTTTGGCGACTAATGTGGAACAAGCAAAAATGAGCCGAAGCGATGACGATACAAATATTTTGTCTTTAGCCGCGGAGTTTACAAACGAAGAAAGCGCAAAAGAAATTTTAAATGTTTGGCTAAAAACTCCTTTTTCCGGAGAAGAAAAACACAAGAGGCGGCTTGAAAAGATAAGTGAAATAGAGGAAAATAATTAGAATGAATTTTGTTCCATCAAAAGTTTTTTTTACCAAAGGAGTCGGCGCGCACAAAGAATATTTGGCTTCTTTTGAGTTGGCTTTAAGGGACGCCGGCATTCAGGCTTTTAATTTAGTTACGGTTTCTTCAATTTTTCCTCCAAATTGCAAAAAAATTTCGAGAGAAGAAGGTTTACAAATTTTAAAGCCCGGAGCAATTGTTCATTGCGTTATGGCGAGAAACGCGACTAATGAGGCAAATCGTTTGATTGCCGCTTCTGTTGGAACGGCTTTGCCTCAAGACAGTAATCAATACGGTTATCTTTCGGAGCATCATCCTTTTGGCGAGAAAGCCGATAAAGCCGGCGAATACGCCGAAGATCTGGCGGCAACAATGTTAGCCACAACTTTAGGCATTGAATTTGATTCGAATACCGCATGGGATGAAAGGGAACAGCAATATAAAGCCTCAGGCAAAATTTTTAAAACATTTAACACAACGCAATCAGCCGAAGGGCATAAAGACGGACTTTGGACGTCGGTTGTGGCGGTAGCGGTGTTTATAATTGAATAAAAAAATATGAATAAAAAGAAAAAAATTGCAATTAATGGTTTTGGCAGAATAGGCAGATTATTTTTCAGGCAGATTATGGAAGAGCCGCAATTGGAGATTGCGGCAATTAATGATTTGGGCGATTTGGAAAATCTGGCTTATCTTTTAAAATACGATTCCGTTTATCGGCAATTTCCGGGCGAGATTTCAATAAAAAAAGACGACGATAAAAGTTATTTTATTGTTGATGGCCGAGAAATTTTATTTATTTCCGAAAAAGATTCGGCAAATCTTCCTTGGAAAGAGTTGGGTATTGATATTGTTGTTGAATCAACCGGCGTTTATGAAACTTATGAGAAATCCAAGGCGCATTTGGAGGCCGGAGCCAAGAGAGTGGTAATGACTGCGCCCGCAAAAGACAGCGATTCTGATTTGGGGAAGACAGTGCTTATGGGAATGAATGAAAATGATTTGGCAAAATGCCAAATTTCTTCCAATGCTTCTTGCACGACCAATGCTGCTTCGCCGGTGATCGCGGTTTTGAGCGAAAAACCGGGAATTCTAAAAGCGGTTTTAAATACTGTTCACGCTTATACCAACACTCAGACAATCGTTGACTGCGCGGTAAAAGGGTCGGATTTCAGAAGAGGCAGAGCCGGAGCGCAAAATATTATTCCTTCAACCACCGGAGCGGCTATTTCTGTTTCTCGCGTTTTGCCGGAACTTTCAGGCAAATTTGACGGCATTGCCATACGAGTTCCTTTGGTGGCCGGTTCAATTGCGGATATTACTTTTGTCAGCAAGAGAAAGACTTCTGTTGAAGAAATAAATAACATTTTGAAAGAAGCGGCTTCCAGCCAGCGCTGGAGCGGAATTTTAAAAGTAATCGACGAGCAAGTGGTCTCAAGCGATATTATCGGAGAGCCGTACGGCGCCATTGTCGACTTGAAATTCACCAAAGTTGTTGACGGAGATTTGGTAAAGGTTTTGAGCTGGTATGATAACGAATGGGGATATTGTTCGACTCTGGTAAAACATGTTTTGAAAGTTGCGGAGAATTTGTAATTTTTATGAAAATAATCCCTGCTGTCAATGAAGTTGATTTTTCAAAAATAAAAGAAAAAATCGAAAAAGCCGCTGAATTTTTTCCGTCAGCCGAAGGATGGATTCAAATAGACATTGCTGACGGAAAATTTACTCCTCATAAAACATGGAATAACCCGCGCGCGTTGCGCGAATTAAGAATTCAGAATTCAGAATTAAGAAAATTGAATTTAGAAATTCATTTAATGGTGGAAAATGCGGAAGAGGTTGTTGACGATTGGATTAAGGCTGGAGCCAAAAGAATTATCGTCCATCATGAATCCGTTATGGCTTTAGCGAAAAAATCTTCCGATAATAATGAAATAGATATTTTGAATTTTATTTTGTCAAAATGCGAAGCCAATAATGTTGAATTCGGATTAGCGATTAATCCCGATACGGCGGTTGAAGAATTATTGCCTCATGTTGATAAAATCGGGTTCATCCAGATTTTGGCGGTTAATCCCGGTTTAGCCGGCCAGCAATTTAAGGCGGAAACGCTAAAGAAAATAAAATTTTTAAAGGAAAATCCTTATACTGAAATAGTGGTGGAAGTTGACGGCGGAATAAATTCGGAAATCGCCAAGTTGTGCAAAGAAGCCGGAGCCGATATTTTGGTTTCTGCATCATATATTTGGAACAGCAAAAATCCGAAGGAAGCTTTTGAAGAATTATCCAGAATTTAAATTTATGCCGATTTTTGATAGAATAAAAGATAATGGAAATTTTACACGAAAAGAAGATTAAATTTTTAGAGACAACGGCTAATTTGGTCCGCCAAGACATTATTGAAATGCTGGTTGAGGCAGGGTCGGGACACTCGGCCGGGCCATTGGGCATGGCGGATATTTTTACGGCTTTATATTTTCATATTTTAAACCATAATCCCAAAAAACCTGATTGGCCAGAGAGAGATAGATTAGTGCTTTCTAATGGGCATATTTGTCCGGTTTTATACGCGGCAATGGCGCGGGCGGGATATTTTCCAATTGAAGAATTAAAAACTTTAAGAAAATTAAATACTCGGTTGCAAGGCCATCCGCATCGGGGAACTTTGCCTGGCATTGAGACGACTTCCGGGCCTTTGGGTTCTGGTTTGTCGCAGGCAGCGGGCATTTCTTTAGCGAGCAGATTAGATAAGAAAAAATATACTGTTTATTGTTTAATGTCAGACGGCGAGCACGATGCCGGAAATGTTTGGGAAGCGGCGATGTTTGCCGGAAAATATCGATTAAGCAATATTACAGCCATAATTGACAGAAACAATATCCAAATCGACGGATTTACCGAAGATGTGATGCCACTGGAGCCGATAAGAGATAAATATGAATCTTTCGGCTGGCATGTTTTGGAAATTGACGGACATAATATTGAGGCTATCGTTGACGCTTGCAATGAAGCCAAAGCAGTGTTTGAGAAACCAAGCGTAATTATCGCCCATACAATCCCGGGCAAAGGAGTTGATTTTATGGAATTTGATTTCAATTGGCACGGCAAGCCGCCGAATAAAGAAGAAGCCCACAAAGCGTTGCATCAATTAAGGACATTGGGCGGGAAAATAAAATCGGAACATGAATAAAATAGTAAAAAATAATTAAAAATAAATGCTATCACTAGTGATAGTAAGAAAAAAATGATTAATAAAAGCGCAAAATTAAATAAGAAAAAATCTATTCAGAATATGCAAGATGAAATTTTCAAAAAGATGTC
>MGIQ01000009.1:15692-20268 GCA_001793825.1 Candidatus Wolfebacteria bacterium RIFCSPLOWO2_01_FULL_38_11 | reverse complement strand
AAGGAAAAATTTCCGGAGAGATTTATTGAAATGGGCGTGGCAGAGCAAAATATGGCGGCCATTGCAGCGGGACTCGGCGTTTCCGGAAAAATTCCATATATATCTTCTTACGCGGTTTTTTCTCCGGGCAGAAACTGGGAGCAAATTAGAACCACCTGCGCTTATAATAATTCCAACGTGAAAATTGCCGGAGCGCATGCCGGAGTTTCGGTTGGCCCTGATGGTGCGACTCATCAGGCAATAGAAGACATTGCGACAATGAGAGTAATTCCCAATATGAAAGTTTTCGTTCCCTGTGATGCGATTGAGGCAAAAAAAGCGACAATCGCGGCGGCAAAAATCTGGGGGCCGGTTTATTTAAGGTTTGCCAGAGAAAAAACTCCTGTAATAACCACGGAAAATACTCCTTTTAATCCGGGCAAGGCGGAAATTTTCTGGGAAGGAGGAAAACCTCAAGCAGTAATTATCGCCTCTGGGCCGGTTTTATATAATGCCTTGATGGCGGCTCAGGAATTGGAAAAAGAAAAAATTGGCACTATTGTTTTAAATAATCACACAATCAAGCCGATTGACGAGAAAACAATTGTTGAAGCGGCAAAAAAATGCGGAGCAGTAGTTACGGTTGAAGAGCATAATATTGTTGGCGGATTAGGCGGAGCAGTGTCTGAAGTTTTAGCGAAAAATTGTCCTGTGCCGATGGAATTTGTAGGAATGAATGATTGTTTTGGAGAAAGCGGTTTGCCGGAAGAACTTATTGAAAAATACGCAATGGGAGCAAAAAGTATTAAAAAAGCAGTAGAGAAAGCTATTAAACGGAGGTAAATATTTTATATAGGAAATAATTAGATGGGAAATAATAGCAAAAATGGGTTTACTCTTTTAGAATTGCTGATTGTTATCGGCATTTTGGCAATTTTATCGACAACAGTTATTTTAGTGATCAATCCATTGGAATTATTGGATCAGACAAGGGATTCCAAAAGGATTACCGAGTTAAAAAATATCAATTCTGCTTTAAATTTGTATCTTTTAGACGGAGGATCATCTTTTGGGGCTACCAGCACTGTTTATGCTTCCTTGCCGGATAATTCGGCAAATTGCTCTAGTTATGTTTTGCCTAATTTGCCAAGCGGATGGTCTTATAGTTGCAAAAATCAGCAGAATTATAAAAAAGTTGACGGCAATGGCTGGATACCGATTGATTTAAGTTCTATTTTCAGCGGTTCGCCGCTTTCTATTCTTCCAACTGATCCTGTAAATGACCAAAATTATTATTATACTTTCGTGACTGGAAATTCTTGGGAATTAACCGCAAGGCTCAAATCAGCTCTCTATGGATTTGGCGGGGGTATGGATCATGTAGTTTCTGATGGCGGTGATGATTTTACCCGCTATGAACAAGGCACGAATTTGCAATCAAATCCCCATTCATTTGAATTTGCTGCATTCACCACTTCAACTGATAATAGTCAGAAGCCGGGCTGGTATCACTTTTTTGGAGCAGGCACGGTTTCTGCTTTAGTTGATGTAGGCGACTCTAATTTTCTTCGAGCTGATGGCTTTGTTTGGTATATTTGGCAGGAAAATATTCCATATGATCCAAATGTTTTGTATGAGACTAAATGCCGCGTGAAGCAAGTAGTAGATAATCTTACTCCGAAAGAAATTTATTGCGGTTGGGTTGGAGTTGCTGCTGATGGCACGACATTAGTAAATTCTTCAGGAGCAAACGCATATACTGGGCAACATCATCATGTGGCTTTTGCCCAAACTTTGGCAGCTGGCCCCTTACCCGTATACACTACTTTTATTGGCTATACCAAGGGCCATGGATCGCCTAATGGAACACTTATAGCGTGCCCAGATCCTAATTCTCCTTGTTCGATGCATGCAAATGTTAAATTTATCCGGCCGTTCTTTATTTTAAATTTTAACGGAGGGACCGGCATTGCCGATATTGATTTTATAACTTCTCAGAGGCGCTAAAAATTTAGGGAAATTAATTTTATAATATAGGTTGTTTGATAGATAATTAGTCTGTATAATAATTTTATGTTTGATGTCATAACTATTGGCACAGCTACCAGAGATGTTTTTTTAACCAGTCCGTTTTTCAGGACAATAAAAGACCCGAAACACTTAAAAAAAAATGGATTTTTAACTGGTGAGGCCCAATGTTTTGCTTTGGGCGGCAAGATTGAAATTGACAAACCGATTTTTACCACTGGAGGCGGCGCGACAAACGCGGCGGTAACTTTTTCGCGTCAAGGGCTAAAAACCGCTGCTTTGGTTAAGTTGGGAAACGACGGAGCTGGCAATGAAATTATTGAAGAATTAGCGCAAGAGAAAATAAAGCCGTTAGCGATAAAGGAAGCGGAAATAAGCACGGCTTATTCAACTATTCTTTTGTCGCCAACCGGCGAGCGGACGATTTTAGTTTATCGCGGAGCTTCGGAAAATTTAATGTCAGAAGAAATTCCTTTTGCGGAATTAGAATCAAAATGGGCTTATGTTTCGCCCGGAAAAATTTCTTTAACGACAATGAACAGAATTTTTGATTATCTTTTCCCCAAAACGCTGATTGCTTTTAATCCTTCCAAACATTTTATTGAAATGGGCATGGAAAAATTAAAGCCGCTTTTGTCGAAAACAAAAGCTTTTATTTTAAATCGCGAAGAGGCTTCGCATTTGACCGGTATTGATTACAATAAGGAAAAAGAGATTTTTAAGGAATTAGACAATTTGATTGCTGGCATTGCCGTGATGACTGACGGGCCAAACGGAGTTTTAGTTTCCGATAGCCACAAGATTTATAAAGCAAGGATTTTCGGAGAAAAAAAATTAATTGATCGCACCGGTGCCGGCGATGCTTTTGGTTCGGGATTTGTGGCCGGCCTTATTCATCGGGACGAAGAATGTAAAAAAGGGCTTTGTTTGATTGATAATATTGAATACGCAATCAGGTTAGGTTCAGCGAACGCTACATCGGTGATTGAACAGATTGGCGCAAAAGCGGGAATTTTAAGCAGAAAAGAGTTTGAGGATTCAAGCCGCTTCGAAAAATTAAAAATTGAACAAATTAAAATTTAAATAGAATATGAAATCATACGAAAAAATCGCAAGCATATTAAGGACAGACAAAGATAATATCAGAAAAATTGAAGAAAGATTTAGCGAAGTGACGGGGAAGAAATATATAATGGATAAAATTATCGAAGATAATGAGTTTATGGTCAAAAGCCATTTGGAAAGATTGGGACTAACAAGAGAGGCAAGTGCCGGGAAAATTTATAACGCTTTAATCAGGCATATTGAAAGCGATAATAGTTTGCTTTTTGAGGCCTTGGGTTTTCCGATTATCACCGAAATGGCGAGTTCAAACCATGTTTTGAACGTAGCTAAAGAAATTGCCGGGATGCCAAAAGGATTTTTTTTAAAAAAAGAAAAAGCGATAGAACTTTTAAAAAATCAGCCGCCGAAGAATATTTTAAAATTATTGAATTATGGAAATATCGAGGAAATGATTGAAAAAGAGGATATTTTTGCGGTGTTTAGTGCTTTGAGATTTTTAGAGGACCGCGATTGGCTTAATGGAGTATTTTTCAAACAATATGAAAATTTAAAGCCAGCGGATTTTGAAGAAAGGGAAATTATTGTAAAAACCTTGGATCAAAGATGGGCCGCCGCGGCCGAGTCTTTTGTCAAGAAAAAATATCATAACATTTCTCATTTGAAAGAAATGGGCGTAGTTTTTGTGATTCCGGTTACTTTGGGAATTCCCGGAGAATTACTGCGAATGTTTTCCTTGATAATTCATTACTTAAATGAAATACCATTTTATTCAAAACTTTTTGTAAAATTTGCCGCTGATGAGAAAACTTTCAGCCAAAATATAATTTCACTTTTGAGAGGAGATGTAATCGATGAGCGACTGCCGAAATCTGATAAATCGCAATGGCTGATTGTTCAAAGATATTTGGCTAAAGACGATGAAAATGACTGGCGATTTTTTGAACCTCATGTTAATCCCGAGGCGCTTCATTGGGAAAGAGCGGAAAGATTGCTGGCGCAAGCCGGCGATGTTTTGGACGGATTTGCGACTGATTTGAGATTTTGGGGAAATTTGAATTGGGTGGGCGATTATTTTAAAAGCGACACGGGAATTGACGTTTTGGTAAGTTTTAATCTGGTTGACACGGTGATGTCTTTGGTAAAAGAAGACGAGATGATAAAGTATTTGTATCATCATGAAGAATCTTTGTGGAATAAAATTTTTGTTGAATATTTTGGAGAAGAGAAAATGGAGGAATTGATAATGGATAATATTGTTAAAGGGTGGTTCGAGGTATGAAAACTTTAAAACAAATAATTCAAGAAGCGGAGAAAAATAAAACTGCAATCGGACATTTTAATATTTCCGATTGCGTGGGATTGAAAGGAATTTTTAACGCGGCAAAAGAATTGAATCTTCCGGTCATCATCGGAGTTTCCGAAGGCGAGCGGGAATTTATCGGCACAAAGCGAGCGGCATTATTGGTAAAAAATTTAAGAGAAGAATATAACTATCCGATATATT
>MGIQ01000009.1:0-15667 GCA_001793825.1 Candidatus Wolfebacteria bacterium RIFCSPLOWO2_01_FULL_38_11 | reverse complement strand
ATTGCCTTTTGAAGAGAATATTAAAAAAACCAAAGAAGTGGTGGAATATGTAAAAAGTATTTCCGCCAGCCGGCGGACGGAGATTTTAGTTGAAGGCGAACTCGGATATTTGGGAGGCAGTTCGGTGATTTTAAAAGAAATTCCCAAGGATGCTGCCATAAAAGAAGAGGATTTAACCAAGCCGGAAGAGGCGAGGCAATTTGTTAAAGAAACCGAAATTGATTTGCTTGCGCCGGCAGTGGGTAATATCCACGGAATGTTTAAAAACGCGCCTAATCCGCATATTAATATCCAGAAAATAAAAGAATTAAGAGAAGCGGCTAATGTTCCGCTGGTACTTCACGGCGGTTCGGGAATTATTGATGAGGAATTTTTAGGAGCAATTGCGGCGGGAATTTCCATTATTCATATCAATACAGAAATAAGATTGGCTTGGCGTGAGGGATTAGAGAAAGCTTTAAGGGAAAATCCCGAAGAAGTGGTGCCTTATAAATTATTGTCTAAGGCAATTGAGGAAATTAAAGAAGTTGTCGGAAAAAGATTGCGATTGTTTAACAAAATTTAAGCGAAAAAGGCAGTTCTCACTGCCTTTTTGGTTTTATGAATAAGAAACCCAAGAATGTTAAATATATTATTGGCATTGATGAGGTGGGAAGAGGGTCGCTGGCCGGGCCAGTAGTCGTCGCCGCTGTGGCGGTGTCGACTAAATTAAGAATTAAGAATACAGAATTAAGAATTTCTACCTTTGGCGAAAAAATTTTTACTAAAAAAAAGAAGTTGCCTCTAAGAGATTCTAAAAAATTATCGATTAAGCAAAGGGAAGACTGGTTTGATTTTATTAAAAAAGAGGGAATTCCTTTTGCAATTTCTTCGGTCTCTCCGAAAATAATCGATAAAATTAATATTTCTGATGCGGCGAATTTAGCGGCCCAAAACGCCCTTAGGCGTTTAATTCAGAATTCAGAATTCAGAATTAAGAATTGTCGGGTTTGTCTTGACGGTGGATTGTATATTCAAAAACAAAAAAACTTACAAACTTACAAACTTACAAACTTAAAAACTATAATTAAGGGTGATGAAAAAATTCCGGCAATTTCTTTAGCGTCAATTGTCGCCAAAGTTTATCGCGATAAATTGATGAAAAAGCTTCACAAAAAATATCCGCGCTACGATTTTATTCATAATGTCGGCTATGGCACAAAAAAACATATAAAAGCCATAAAAAAACACGGCCCGTCAGCAATTCATAGAAGAAGCTTCAAACTGAAATAAATATTGACTTTTTGTTGGCAATCTCTATCTTTATATAAGTAATTAATAAAATAAAAAGGAGGTGATAGAGGTGTTTGATTTCAACAAGAAAAGAGGGAAAAAGCTTTTAATATCTATATACGAGGCTTATGTAAATGAGGAAAAATTGTTTCAATACAGACACAGCACCAACGGTAGTGCTCCCCAAAATCAATATATACCCAAGGGTGTGAAAAGGGGATCGTCTTTACATGCAGTTTTTTTGTTTTTTGCCGTACTTTTGACATATCGAAGCCAATCTAAAGTCTGGTTTCGACAATGTAAAGAGTTGTACGAGAAAAGACCTTTTCTTTTCGGGCCGGATATCAAAAACATTCCGCTTGAAAAGGTTCAGAAGCATCTACGTGAATCCGGTTTTATTTACCACCAAGCTGGCGGATACCGTTGGAAAAGAAGCGGTGAAGGGCTGCTTAAGGAATTTGGCGGAAATCCCTTGGCGATTTTTAATTCCGGAAGCATTAGGAGTATTGAAAACGTCTTGAAAAAAGTGAAAGAGGGCGCCAACAACTTACTGCCGGGATATGGACCAAAATTGCTTTCGTTGCTGGCAATGCTTTATGAGGAGATTGGAGCAATAGAACATGTCAAAGGATCGTTTCCCTGCGATGTTCACATTCAAAACCAGTGTTTATCGCTTGGGATTGTTAAGCCGAACAAGGAGATATTTAAAAATACTTCGTTCGCTGAATTTCTAAGGAAAGAAATTTCTGAGCTTTGTTATTCCAATAGTATTGAGACAACACTGGATTTGTCTCATGCTATGTGGATTTTAGGAAGCGAGTTGTGTATATATTGCAGGAAAAAACCGCGGCTTGCGGAATACTTGTGCCCGGTTTTTGGAGATTGTAATGGAAGAATTAAAACTGAGCTGTACTATAAAAAGGGGAGATGGAATTTAGAAGAAAAAAAAGAGATTTTGCCGCTTTTTAGGAGAAAAACATAGGGCTGGATAGGAGAAATTATCCGGCCCGTTTTTATTTGCTAAATTAAGAATAATTTTATATTCTAAAATCAGAAAAAACGTTTTTGACAATAAAATAAAGATAAGAAAGGAGGTGAGAAAGGTGAGGGGAATAAATCCGTTAAAAATTCCTTTACTGGCGCAGAAAGATGTCGATTTCCTAAGGAAAGAAGCGGCAGTTGTGATAGAGATTGACGAAGAAGGGAGTTTGATAAGTTTATATACTTCTCGGAATCACCGCATTGATGTTTTGGCGGTAATTGGGCCGGTAAAGGAATTTGCCGTTTCAGACCCGGAAATAATAAAAAGGAAATTTTTAGAAGGAGTTCTTTTGGAAATAGGGATTGGAAGAGATAAGCCTTATCACAAAAGCCAAAATAGAGAAAGAAGAAATGAAGAGCCAAAAATTTTTCTGGCAAGGAGAAGATGGTTTCGATTATCTCGTCAGCAGTTTGTTCAAATAGCGCCGATAATTATGGCGAACTTACAGGAACGGGTTGATAAAAGGGTTGAGACATGGAAATGCGGGAGAGATAATCCTTATATGGTGAAGTCTTCCCGCAATTGGTGGAGTCATCGCAGGAAAAAATTATATGTTGGTGAAAAAATATATATTGCGGAAAGAGGGTTGAGATTCAGTTTAAATCTAAAAGATGATTTATTCGCCAAATATGTTTTTTGGTTAGAGCTGAACAACGATTTTCTAAAGAAGCAGTTAGTTGGTTTTGCGAGAATGATAGATAAGATGTTTATGAGATATAGGAGAGCGGGCGAGTATGGCTATTTTTATCGTAAAAATTTCTCCCAGCTTAAACGGCCGCTTGAAGTTAAAGATATGGTATCAAGAAAACGATGGCCGCTGTACTACTACGAGGAGATGCTGGAAAAATATCTTCCCCATGGAAAGAAAAACCAGCTTATAGATGAAATTTATGAGTTGCTCGGCGTTGAGGCGGGAGAAACCTCGGTTGAAAGGACAATGGCTGTTGAGGCAATAATCCCGTCCATTAAATATGCGGATTGTCATCTCAAGGTTGTGAGGCGGGAATATAACGGGAAAAACTTTATTGTCTTTGAGATTTTCCCTTCAATTCCTCCCGATAATTCTCAGAAAGTTTTGGGAGATATGGGGGAGAGTGAAAAAGATTAATGCCCTTTTTGATTTCGTGAATCAAAAAGGGCATTTTTACTTTGACAAATTTTTTAAAATAGCATATTTTCTTATCAGAACACTAAATCAATAAAAAGGAGAATTGAGATGGAGAAAGGTAAATTTATCGTTTTGGAAGGAGGAGAAGGCGCAGGCAAGGGGATGGTTATTGAGGATTTGAAAAACCGGTTTGCCCATTGGAGAGAAATGGGAGTTTATCAAAACGGCGCGGCTTACAATATGGTTTTTACCAGAGAGCCGGGAGGCACTAATATAAGCGAAGAAATAAGAAATGTTTTAATGAATAAGATTTATGGCAAGATGTCGGTTTTGACAGAACTTTTTCTTTTCTGCAGCGCCCGAGCTCAACATATTGACGAGCTGATTCTTCCGGCGCTCTTTAGCGGAAAGAACGTAATCTGCGATCGTTTTGAATATTCAACATTTGCTTATCAGATTTTCGGAAGAGAGTATCACGAATTAAAAGACGTTTTTAATCTGCTTAACAGCGTTGCCAGAAGGACTGTTGAACCGGATATTGTGATTTATCTTGATGTTGAGCCGGAAATCGGCCTTGAGCGAAAAGCTAAAAGCAAAGACGGCCATTGCACAAGGTTTGATGCTGAAAAACTGGAGTTTCATAATCGAGTAAGAGATGGATTTTTAAACCAATACTTCGCGGCAATAAAGAAAAGAAGCAATCCGGCGTGGTTTCTAATTCCGACAGATGAAATGTCGGAAGAGGAAGTTAAAGAAGAGGCGTGGAAGATAGTTAGAAAAACTTTAGAGATAGAATAAAAAGGAGGTGAGTTATATGTCTGGTAAAAAAGGTGAAGCGAAGATTTTGGGGTATTCAATAGGAATTAATGGGGAAAATCAAATTCAGCTTATAGAAACCGCAGGCCGAACTTGTTATAAATCACATGATAAAATAACAGACGATTCGGCTGTCAGATTTGTAAAAAAGCTCCGGGATATAGGACATGAAAGTGTGATAGAACATTCTTGGGTAGCCGTTCGTTTTACCGGATGTTCTCGCGCTTTTACTCATCAGCTAGTTCGTCATCGTTTAATGGCGATTTCTCAGGAAAGCCAGCGTTATTGTGATGAGAAGGGTTTTTACAAGAACGACTATTTTGTCATTCCACCTTCCATTGAAGAATCCGGTCTTTCCGACTGGTACTGCGATAAGTTGAAGCAAATCGATGATTGGTATCAGGAACTTCAGGTAAAACTCAAAGAAGCCATTAAGGCTGGAAAAACCAGAGGAAAGGTCAACGAAGACGCTCGCTTTATTCTTCCCAATGCGGTTTGCTCGGAAATAGTCATTTCCTGCAATTTCCGCGAATGGCGGCATATCTTTAAGATGAGAACCGACATTTATGCCCAGTGGGAAATCAGATATGTAATGGTTGATCTTCTAAGGCAGTTCCAAAAGCTTTTTCCGGTTGTTTTCGATGATTTTGAAATATCAGATGACGGGAGAAGCGCTGGTAAAATAACCAAATAAGCTAAAGAACCGTTTTGTTTTTTTATAGATTTAATAACCCGCTTTAATTTCAAAGCGGGTTTTTTTATTTGACAAATCTTATTATTCTGATTTATCTTATTCATAGTTTGAAAATTCAAAAATAATGGATATTTCCATTTATAAGGAGGTGGAGAAATGATATTGCCTTATCAGAAATTGATAGATGCTGTTTTTGGGAAACAGCCGTTCGTTTCTGCCAATCATCCGATTTTGAAAAACCAAATTCAGCCGGCAACATTTGATTGCCGTTTAGCTGATAGAGTGTATCGGATGAGTACTTCGATGGTGCCGCAGCCAGATGAAAAAGTTGCGGATTTAATCAGAAGATACTGCATTTACGATTTTGAGATTCGCGAGGGTTCAGTTCTTGAGCCGAATGCCTGTTATTTTATTCCGATGGAGGAGCAATTCAATTTACCGGAGGAATTTTTCGCGGTATTTAGTCCTAAAAGCTCAACTGGCCGGGTAGATACTTTTGTCAGAGTGCTAAGTAATGGGTCTTCCCATTATGATGTAGTGCCTCGCGGCTATAAGGGGGAATTATATTTAGAGATAATTCCCTTATCATTTTTAATCGGCATTGCGCCCAGTCTCGAATTGACTCAATTCCGATTGAAGAGCAAAGATAGTTTTTTAACCGAAGAGGAATTGAGATTGGCTCACGCCAAGTATGGAGTCGTCTATTTGAGCCAAGGCGAATTGCTGGCATCTGATAGAGTGGTTTTGCGCAATGGAGGCGTCCAGTTTCATGTTGATCTGAGTGAAAGGGAAATAGTCGGGTTTCAGGCAAAAAACAATCCGACTGATAAAATAGACCTATTTCGCAAGGATTATTATGAGGTTGGCGATTTCTGGGTTCCTATCCAAAAACCTAAAAGTGGCGAGCTGGTACTGACCCCCGGCCATTTTTATCTTTTAACAACAAAAGAAAGGGTGAAAATTCCGCCGGTTTACGCTGCGGAAATCGTTGTTTATGACGTAACAGCAGGCGAATTGCGGACCCATTACGCTGGATTCTTTGACCCTGGTTTTGGCGGCGAAGAGGGCACTAATATCGTGCTTGAAGTGAGAGCCAGAGATGTTCCTTTTCGCATTGTCGACGGTCAGCCAATTTGCCGGATGGTTTTTGAAAAACTTCTGGAATATCCGGAAAAAATCTACGGCGAGAGTATTGGCTCGTCTTATGTCGGTAGCGGCCCTTCGTTAAGTAAACACTTTAAAAAAGGGCAGTGGTAATTTCTGTATGTAAGTAGCTCCGAATTGCTTTAAGCAATTCGGAGCTTTTTTATTGACTTTCCCTCCAAAATCCTAGATACTAACTACTAATTACTAAATACTAAATATATGGGAGGCGTACCAGTAAAACATCATACAAAATCAAAAGTAGGCCGGAGACGGTCTCATTTGGCGCTCAAACCAGCGAAAATTTTTGCTTGTTCCAATTGCCAAGCGCCAATTTTGCCGCACAGATATTGTTCAGCTTGCGGAAGTTATAAAGGTAAAGTTGTTAAAGAGCCGAAATTGAAAATTAAAAAATCAAGATAGTAAAAAAGTGGCCACAAGACATATTGCTCGTTCCATAGCGTTGCAATCCCTGTACGAATGGGATTTCTACGATAAGAAAAGCGATTTAACCAAAATCGTGGAAAGGAATATTGAAAATTTCGGCGCGGGCATAGATGAACCGGAATTTGTCTGGCGGATAATAAAGGGAGTGGTTGAAAATTTAGAAAAAATTAATGAAGTAATCGGGAAAGCCGCTCCGGCTTGGCCGATAAATCAAATTTCAATAATCGACAGGAATATTTTGAGAATAGGGCTTTACGAATTGCTTTATGCGGATAAAGCCGAAGTGCCGGAAAAAGTGGCGATTAACGAAGCAATTGAATTGGCAAAAAATTACAGCGGCAATAATTCCAGCAAGTTTGTTAATGGGGTATTGGGGACGGTTTATAAAGAAATCATGAAGCCTAAAACATGAAACGTGGAACATAGAAAAATATAAAAAGTTTCAAGTTTTAAGTTTTAAGTTTAATGAAAACGAAGTGGATTTATCATCATTGGAGGAAAAATTAGGAGTTGTTTTTAAAAATAAGGATCTTCTTAAAGAATCTCTTACTCATCGTTCTTATCTTAATGAAAACCCTTCTTGGGGTTTGAATAATAATGAACGTTTGGAATTTTTGGGAGACGCGGTTTTGGAATTGGCGGTAACTGAAATGCTTTTTGAAAAATACCCGAATTATTCGGAGGGCGATTTAACAAGCATTCGTTCGGCTTTGGTTAATTATCAAATGCTTTCCGATGTTGCCAAGGAAATTGAGTTGAATGATTATATTTTGCTTTCTCGGGGAGAGGCAAAAGATACGGGCAAGGCAAGAGATGTAATATTGGCAAATGCTTTTGAGGCGGTGCTGGGAGCCATTTATCTTGACGCGGGATATGAGACAATGAAAAAGTTTGTTGATTTATATGTAATGAAGAGATTAAAAGAAGTGATGGAAAAAGGACTTTACAAAGACCCAAAGAGCTTATTGCAGGAAATAGTGCAGGAAAAAATGAAATTAACTCCGAATTATCAGGTTTTATCCGAAGAAGGGCCGGATCACGCCAAAATTTTTACAGTAGGCGTGTTTTTTGATGGAAAATTAATAGCCAAAGGCGAAGGGTCTTCCAAACAGGAAGCGGAAGTGGACGCGGCAAAAGAAGCCCTAAGGCTTCTTAATTAAGAATTCAAAATTAAAAATGTAGAATTCAATGATAAAAATTCTAAATTCTAAATTCTGAATTAGCAAAGCTATATGTTTCTTAAATCATTAGAACTAAACGGTTTTAAGTCTTTTGCTCAAAAGACAACTTTGGAATTTCCCAAGGGCATTACGTCAATTGTCGGACCTAATGGTTCAGGAAAGAGCAATATTATCGATGCGATCAGATGGCTTTTGGGAGAGCGAGAGGCGAAAAATTTAAGAGGTTCAAAGGTAGAAAATTTAATTTTCGCCGGTACTCCCAAGAAGCCGAGAGTGGCAATGGCTCAAGTGGCGCTTTTTTTTGACAATTCGTCAGGATTTTTTCCAACTGATTTTTCAGAGGTTTCGGTGATGCGAAGAGTTTCCAGAGACGGCAATTCGCAATATTTCATCAATAAATCAGAAGTTCGGCTTAAAGATGTTGTTGATTTTTTTGCCAGGGCTCGGCTGGGGACAAAGGGCTTGGCAATTATCAATCAAGGCAGCAGCGATTTGTTCGTAAGAGTCAGCCCAGAGGAAAGAAGAGTGATGATTGAAGAAGTTTTGGGATTAAGAGAATTTCAATTGAAAAAATCAGAAGCGGAGAGAAAACTGGAGAATACCAATTTTAATTTAGAAAAAGTTAAAGCAATGGTGGAAGAAGTGTTGCCGAGATTAAGGATGTTAAAGAGACAGACCGCAAAATGGGAAAAAAGATCGGAAGTGGAAAAAGAATTAAACGAATTGGAGAACAATTATTTTTCTTTTAAAATATTTGAAATTAAAAAGGAAAAAGAAAAAATAAATGTTATTGAAAAAGATTTAGAAATAAAAATCGGCGAAAGAGGAAAGGAATTAAAAATCTTGGAAGGCGAAGTGGAAAGAATAGAAAAAAGGCCGGAACAGAAAAGTTTTAGCGAAATTAATATTCAAAAAAAGGAGTTTTTAAATAAGCAATTGAATATTCAAAAAGAAATCAGCCGATTGGAAGCAAAACTGGAATTTCTGAGCGAGCAGAAGGAAACCGAAGAAATCGATTTTAAGAAAGACGAATTATTTATTTTTCTAAAAGACGTAAAAGGCGAATTGGAAAAAGCAATCGCTTTCAGTGAGAAGGGGGAGATAATTGAGGCAACAAAAAGATTGATCGAGAAAATTGAAAGATTTTTAAATTCAAAAAGCGGAAAAACATCGGAAAGGAAACCGCAAATTGAGGAAATCGCGAAATTGAAGGAAGAATTATCGAAAGAAATAAATATTATTGAAGGTGAATTAAAAAAATTGGAAAATTTGGAATTAGAAACAACCTTAAGACTGGAGGATTTTAATAAAAGATTTCAAAAAGCGTATGAGGCGGTGGAAGCGAAAAAGGGAGAAATCTCCTCATTAGAAAGCCAGAGGCAAAAAATAATTTTTGAAAGGGAAAAATATGACTTGAAGTTTTCCGATATAGAAGCGCAGCTTTTGCAAATAGGCAGAAAGGCAGAAGAATTTTATAATATTAAACCGGAATCGGGAAGTCATGACTGGTTTGAAACCGAGCGGAGAATGTTCAAATTGCGAGCAGAGATGGCTAATATCGGAGAGATTGACGAATCTTTGTTAAAAGAAGCGGGAGAAACGGAAAAACATTATAATTTTTTATCAACCCAGATTGCGGATTTGGAAAAAGCTTCGGAAGATTTGAAAGTTTTAATAAAAGATTTAAGAGATAAAATTCACAGCGAGTTTGAGGGAGCAATTCATTCAATTAACGAAAAATTCAATGAGTTTTTCAAGCTGATGTTTGAGGGCGGACATGCGAAGATAAAAATTAAGAAGTATGAATTACGAATTAAGAATAATAATGAAAATGGAGAAGAAGGGGAATCTGATAAAACAGAAGAAGAAACTGAAGAGGAAAAAATAGGAATTGATATTGAAGTCAGTTTGCCGAGAAAAAAAATAACCAGTTTGGAAATGCTTTCAGGCGGAGAAAAAAGCTTGGTTTCAATCGCGGCTTTATTCGCTTTGATTTCAGTGAGTCCGCCGCCATTTTTGGTTTTGGATGAAATTGACGCGCCGCTTGACGAAAAAAATTCTCAGCGTTTCGCCAATTTAATCAAAGAATTCGCTTACCAAACGCAATTTATTATTGTCACTCACAATCGCGCGGTGATGGAAGTCGCTGATGTTTTATACGGCGTGACGATGAACGAAGACGGCACTTCAAGGGTTCTTTCTTTAAAATTCGAGGAATCAGTTGCTGTTAAAACAGTTTAAAACAACGGATGAGCCGATTCGGCTCAGCGTTGTTTATACTTGACTAATTTCTTTCAATGAACTAAATTTAAGCAATTATATGTTGGCTATAAAATTAAAAAGAATAGGTAAAAAAGGGCAGGCGAGCTATCGCTTGATTGTTTCGGAAAAGCGGTCCAAGGTTTTTGGACGCTGTGTTGAAGATTTGGGTTGGCATAATCCCCATACTAATAAGTCAAAAGTTGACCGGGAAAGAGCGGGATATTGGCTGAAAGTGGGAGCTCAGCCGACAGACAGCGTTTATAATATTTTAGTAAAAACAGGAGTTGTTAAAGCTGAAAAGAAAGCTGTTCACAAAAAATCAAAAAAACAGGAAAAAGAAGCAACAGCGCCGGAAGCGCAAGCGACAGCGTAATTTTGATAAATTTGTTTTTCAGATAGTTAAATAAAAGGTCGAAAGAAAATCAGATCAAGATAATAAAAATAGTATGGAAGGTAAAGACCAGAAATTCCTTGAATTTCTCGTCCAATCAATAGTTGACCATCCGGATGCCGTGAAAGTTGAGCGGAAAGTCGATGAGATGGGAGTGCTTTTAACTCTTCATGTTCATCCGACTGATATGGCTCAAGTGATCGGCCGTCGAGGTTCGACAGCTCAATCAATCAGGTCGTTGCTCAAAATTGTTGGAATTAAGAACAATGCCAGAGTGAATTTGAAGATTGCCGAGCCGGAAGGTTCAACAAGAGAGGCGAGATCTGCTGTTGACAGAGCAGTGGAGGATGTAAATCTCTAAATTATATTTTTGAAAAAAAGCGCCGAAGAGGCGCTTTTTTGTTTTTGAAATTGCTTAAAGGGAAAAAATTATTAATTGCTTTATTTTATGTTATTATCAAATTAATGAAATTCGATATTATTACAATATTCCCCAAGATTTTTTCCGCCAAGGGCGGATCATATTTAAATGAGTCAATTTTGAAGCGCGCTCAGAAAAATAAATTAATTCAAATAAAAATCCATAATTTGCGCGATTTTACGAAAGATAAACATAGGAAGGTTGATGACAGGCCGTATGGGGGAGGGCCGGGAATGGTGTTTAAAATAGAACCCCTAATAAAAGCGATAAGTTCGATTTTAAGAATTAAGAATTTAGAATTAAAAATTAAGAAAAAAATAAAAGTAATTTTATTTTCGCCTAGTGGCAAGCAATTTGACAATAAAATGGCGGCTAATTTATCCAAAAATTATAATCAGCTTATTTTAATTTCCGGCAGATATGAAGGAATAGACGCAAGAATAAAAAAAGTGCTTTATGATTCAGGTTTCAAGATTCAAGAAATTTCCATTGGTCATTATGTTTTAACCGGTGGCGAGCTTCCGGCAATGGTTTTAATTGACGCTATTTCGCGGCAAATTCCCGGAGTTTTGGGGAAAAAGGAATCTTTAGAAGAGAAAGGGCATGGCATTGGCGTGCCGGTTTATACTCGGCCGGAAGAATTTATTTATAAAGGCAAAAAATATAAAGTGCCGAAAGTTTTGTTATCTGGCGACCATAAAAAAATTGAAAAATGGTTAAATAAGAAAACGAATAGATAAGGGGTTGACTTTTTTATTTTTTGCAATATAATTAAAATATAAATTGAAAGTCCGCCTCTTGGCGGCTTTTATTAAATAAAAATATGGATATAAAATCTTTAAATAGAGTAATAGAACAAATTTCTGATGAGCGCGGCATTGATAAGAATATTGTTTTAGAGGCGGTTGAATCCGCGGTAGCCGCGGCTTACAGGAAAGAATATGGCAAGAGAGGAGAAATTATTAAGGCTAAAATTGACAGGAAAACCGGCAAGCTGAATTTTTGGAAAATCAGAATTGTTGTTGACCAAACAACCGCCATTTTAGAGCCGGTTGAAAAAGAGGAGGTTAAGGAGGGCGAGGAAAAGATTATGGTTTATAATGCAGACCGGCATATTTGGATTGAGGAGGCAAAAGAAATTAAACCAGATGTCATTTTAGGCGAAGAAATGGAATTTCCTTTGGAAACTCATGAAGATTTTGGGAGAATTGCGGCGCAGGCGGCCAAGCAGGTGGTATTGCAAAAAATCCGCGAAGCAGAAAGAGATTCGGTTAAAAAAGAGTATCTGGGCAAAGAAGGAGAAATTGTGAGCGGAATTGTCCAGAGAATTGACAGGGGCAATGTTTTTGTCGATATCGGCAGAGCAGTGGGAGTTATGTTTTTTAACGAAACAATTCCGGGCGAATATTATCGGATCGGCCAGAGAATGAAATTTTATCTTTTAGCGGTTCAGGAAGAATCGGGGAAAATGCCGGGACTAGTTCTTTCAAGGTCTCATCCGAAGTTTGTCAGCAAGCTTTTTGAAATTGAAGTTCCGGAAATTCATGAAAATACGGTAGAAATAAAATCAATTGCCCGAGAAGCCGGAAACCGGACAAAAATTGCTGTTGCTTCCAACGTAGACGGAGTTGATCCGGTGGGCGCTTGTGTTGGCCAGCGGGGGACAAGAGTAATGGCGGTGACAAATGAACTTGGGCAGGAAAAAATCGATATTATTGAATGGTCGGAAAATCCGGAGAAATTCGTGGCGGCGTCGCTTTCACCGGCAAAAGTGAAAGATGTTGAGATATCGGCAAAGAGAGAGGCGAAAGTTTTTGTGCCGGAAGACCAATTAAGCTTGGCAATCGGCAAAGCCGGACAAAATGTCAGATTAGCCGCTAAATTAACCGGCTGGAAAATAGATGTGCGTTCACTGGCTCGGCCGGAAGAAGCCGTAACAGAAGGAATAGCGGAGGCAGTGGAAGAAGCTAAAGAAGTTACGCCGGAGGCGGAAGTTGAAAAAGAGGAAGGAAAAGAATAAAATAAATCAATAAATAAATAATTAGCAATTATATTAAATAAGCGAATATCTGAATTTATTAATATTAATTCGCTTATTCGTAAATTAGAAATAAATTCGTTATTCGTTGATGATCATATGGATATATCTAAAATAAAAATAGGAAAAAATGCGCCGGAAAAATTCAATGTGATTATTGAAATTCCGAAAGACAGCCAGAATAAATATGAAATCGATAAAGAATCGGGCGCTGTTTTGCTTGATCGCGTGTTGTTTTCGCCTATGCATTATCCGGCTGATTACGGATTTATTCCCGAGACGCATTGCGAAGACGGCGATCCTTTAGACGCTATAGTTTTGGGCAGCGATCCGCTTTGCCCGGGTTGTTTGGTTGAGGCAAGACCAGTGGCAGTTTTGAAAATGAAAGATAACGGCGAAGAGGATTCTAAAATTTTAGCAGTGCAGGCAAAAAATCCTCGTTTTGACAATATTAGAGATATTAAAGATATCGAGTCTTTTCACGAGCATTCTTTAAAAGAAATCGCTCACTTTTTTTCCACTTACAAAGAACTGGAGGGTAAGAAAGTCGAGATATTTGGCTGGGGAGGGAAAAAGGAGGCGATTGAAGAAATAAAAAAAGCACAGGAAATGTATAAAAATTTGACTAGCAACTGATAACATTTGACAGTTGACAATTGACGACAACTAACACATTAATAGCCAAAAATAACTAAATTATGAATTTAATTCCTACAGTAATAGAAAAATCTCAATACGGCGAACGGGCGTACGATATTTATTCCCGCTTGTTAAAAGACAGAATCGTTTTTTTGGGCGGGCCGGTGACGGATCAAGTTGCCAATGTTATTATTGCCCAGCTTTTGTTTTTGGAACACGAAGACCCTAAAAAAGATATTACACTTTATGTTAATAGTCCGGGCGGAGTGGTCACGGCTGGTCTTGCGATTTATGACACAATGCAGCACATTAAGCCGGATGTTTCCACAATTTGCGTGGGCATGGCGGCTTCAATGGGCGCGGTGCTTTTGGCGGCTGGCAAGAAAGGAAAAAGATTCGCTTTGCCGAATTCGGAAATTTTACTTCACCAAGTTTTGGGCGGAGCCGAAGGACAGGCGATTGAAGTGGAGATTGCCGCGCGACAAATCCTTAAGATTAAAGATAAATTAAATCAGGTTCTGGCAAAACATACCAGCCAGCCGATTTCAAAAATTGAAAAAGATACAGACAGGGATTTTTATATGACAGCGCAGGAAGCAAAAGAATACGGCCTGATTGACGAAATTATCAAAGCCAAAAACATCAAATAAATTTTGGGAAAAGCGCCGAAAGGCGCTTTTTATATTCTGAATTGATAAATTTAATTAAGTTGGTATTATAATAAAATCAATTTTGAGAATTTAATTTTATGGATAAGAGAAATTACTTAGTGGTAAAAGATTCAGTAAGCGAGAAATTATTGGAGGAATTAAAACAAAGAGAAGATATATCTGCCCAAAGAATGAAAAGGCTTTTGGCTCTTTCTGATTTAACGCGGAAAGAAAACTCTCCCCTTAAATTTATCGTTGATAAAATTTTATCAATGGAAATATTTAAAGATTTCGATGTTATTGAAGTTCCTGAAATCGTTACAGTTAGAGATAATTTTGATTTACTAAACGCTCCCCTAGACCATCCCAGCCGCAGGGAAACAGATACTTATTATGTCAGCAAAGATTATGTTTTAAGAACTCAAACCACGGTAATGTGGCCTTTTTATCTTCAAAAAGAAGAAGAAAAAAAGAAGTTGGAAAAAGAAGGGGAGATAGGGCTTCTGAGTTATGGAAAAGTTTTTCGCAAAGATGAAATAGACAGAAATCATTTTCCCGTTTTTCATCAAATTGACGGCCTTTATATTTGTAAAAAAGAAAAAAAAATTATCGGCATTTCAGAACTTCAGGAAGTATTGGCGGCTATTACCAAGGCTATTTACGGAGATTCAATAGTGTTCCGTTTTTTGGAAGACACTTTTCCCTTTACAGAACCCAGCACTCAAATAGAAATGCAAAGAGGAGATAAATGGCTGGAAATCGTGGGAGCGGGAGTGGTTCATACCCAAGTGCTTTCCAATCTCGGCATAGATCCTTCTATTTATAACGGCTGGGCTTTTGGATTTGGATTGGAAAGAATCGCTATGGCAAAAATGAATATTCCTGATATCAGAATTTTTTGGTCCAATGACTCAAGAATTACCGGCCAGTTTAAAGATATAGACAGCCAATATGAGGAAATCAGCAAATTTCCAATGACTTATCGGGATATTTCTTTTGTTGTCGATAAAAATACAAGCTTAAATAATTATTATGAAATTGTCAGAGATTGCGCGGGAAGTTTGGTGGAGCAGGTTGAATTATCTGATAAATATATAGATGAACAAAAATTCGGCAGCGATAAGATAAGCTATACATTTAGAATAGTTTATCGCTCTCCGGAGAGAACTTTAACCAATGAAGAAGTTAATCAAATCCAAGAGAAAATTATAGAAAAAACAAAAGAAGAACTAAGGGCGGCAATAAGATAAAATGAAAATTCAAATTCCTTATCAAGGGTTTAAAATCGTTATTCGTTATTTGGCGAATTACAAAAAAGATTTAATTGCTCTTTCTTTTTTGGGAGTCGCTTCGGCGCTGACCAACGGCGCGGTGCCTTATTTGGCCGGCCGATTTTTTGACGCGATACTTGAACCAGCAGAAATTTTTAAAAGCACTTCAGTCGAAATGCCGTTGTGGCTGTTTTTTATAATTTTATGGCTGATTATTCGGTTAATCAGTGATATGATTGATTGGAAAATTAAATTGGAAAGCGCTCGAATGGACGAATTGGTTCATTCGGAT
>MGIQ01000008.1:82174-83875 GCA_001793825.1 Candidatus Wolfebacteria bacterium RIFCSPLOWO2_01_FULL_38_11 | reverse complement strand
CTTTAAGGGAAAATTTAATTAAATCTTTTCCCGAAGAAGAAAACGGGTTTTTAAAAATTCCGGCTGTTTTTGAATGACAACCGATGCGAAACTACGAATATAATGCGAATCTACAAATATGGATTTAAAAGATTTAACCATTAAAAAATTCCATCAAGGATTGGTTGATAAAAATTATTCCGCTTTTGAAATTACAAAAGCGTTTTTTGATTATATAGAAAAGAATGACAAAGAAATAGGAGCATATATTAATTTGACAAAAGAGCGCGCCATCGAACAGGCAAATAATGTCGACCTTAAATTGGCAAAGGGGGAGAAAATCGGGCTGCTGGCAGGAGCGCCAATGGCAATCAAAGACAATATTTTAATTGAAGGAGAATCCGCAACCGCGGCTTCTAAAATTCTGGCGAATTATAAAGCGAGTTATGACGCGACGATTATTAAAAAATTGAAGCAAAACTTTTCCGTTTTTTTGGGTAAAACCAATATGGATGAATTTGCAATGGGCTCATCCGGTGAAAATTCCAGCGTTAAGCTGATTAAAAATCCCTATGATTTAGAAAGAGTTCCGGGCGGATCTTCAGGCGGTTCTGCGGCGGCGGTGGCTAAGAATATGGCTGTGGCAGCTTTTGGTTCAGATACCGGCGGCTCAATCAGACAACCGGCAAATTTTTGCGGAGTAGTCGGGTTAAAGCCGACTTACGGAGCGGTTTCCCGCTTTGGACTGATTGCAATGGCTTCGAGTTTGGACCAAATCGGGCCAATTGCCAAAACCGCCGAAGACGCGGCAATTTTATTTAATTCCATTGCCGGCCAAGATGAATTTGATTCAACAACCGAGAATATAAAATACGACAGCGAAAAAATTTTAAATCCAAAATTCGAAGATATTAAAAAATTAAGAATTGGTATTCCTAAAGAATATTTTATTGAAGGATTAGACGAAGAAGTTAAAAATGCGACGGAAAAAGCGATAAAGAATTTAAAATCATTAGGATTTGAATTTAGGGAAATAAGCTTGCCTCATACGAAGTACGCTCTGGCTTGTTATTACATTATCATGCCGGCGGAAGTAAGCGCGAATCTTTCGCGTTTTGACGGCATACGCTATTCGCGAATTGAGAATGCAGAATTAAAAATGCAGAATTTGAAAGACATTTATTTAAAGACAAGAGGCGGGGGATTCGGCGATGAAGTAAAGCGGCGGATTATTTTAGGCACTTTTGTTTTATCTTCGGGATATTATGACGCATACTATAATAAAGCCCAAAGAGTAAGGCAGTTGATAAAAAAAGATTTTTCCGAAGCGTTTAAAGAAATCGATGTTATTTTAACTCCAGTTGCGCCGACTCCAGCTTTTAAAATCGGCGAGAAAATAGATGACCCGTTAAAAATGTATTTGGGAGATATTTTTACAGTGCCGGTTAATTTGGCAGGACTTCCGGCAATTTCAATTCCAGTGGAAAAATATCGGATTTCAGAGACCGACCGCACGAAAAAACTGCCAATCGGATTTCAATTAATCGGACAACCGTTTAAAGAAGCTGATATTTTAGGAATCGGGCGATTCTATGAAAATTCATTAATATGATAACAATGCTATTTTTTTGGATAAAAGGACATTTATTGGTTTTAGAAATTATATCCTCGATAATTTCGCTTCTTTTAATCGGCTGGATTATTTATTTCGCGATTAAAGCG
>MGIQ01000008.1:50147-82133 GCA_001793825.1 Candidatus Wolfebacteria bacterium RIFCSPLOWO2_01_FULL_38_11 | reverse complement strand
GCGGATAAAATTTTAGATGAGATTTTAAAATTCGGTGGATATGGGGGAGAGACAATGGCGGAACGATTAAAAAAAATAAATTTTAAACAACTTTCCAATATAGAAGAAATTTGGCAGGCCCATAAAATCAGGAATAGGATAGTTCATGAGCCGGATTTCCATATTGCCAGAGGAGAGGCCTGGATGATTATTGAGATGTATAAAAAAGCTTTTAAGGAGTTGGGGCTGATTGATTAGTTTTTTAGGCGGGACGGACGGGATTTGAACCCGCGACCTACTCCGTGACAGGGAGTTATGCTGCCAGGCTACACCACCGTCCCACATTTTAAGATTATCTCAATTTGAAGTATTTTTCAAATATCTTTTTCTTTCGCGACAAAAATAGATTATTTGTAGTATCAGCATACATAAATTTATATAAAATCAAACTATCTTTTACCGAGAAGAATAATCTGTGCCCTTTTGAATGATAATAGAGTGTTCCACTGGAAATATTTGTAATTTTCTTTAATTTCGTAAATAGTTTTTCTAAAAATTTTTTACTGCCACAGGTGAAGCCGGATAGTATCGTAATACTTTTCTTATTGTTGCGAGCTCTCCTTACATAATGACTTATAGACACATTGCCATCGCCGTCAAAATATCCTCGTATAAAATGAGAAAAATATTTATCGGGTATTTTAGGCATTTTTAATGTCAAACTTTTGTTTGGAGTCATGCCTAATTTTAATAAGTCCTTAAATATTTCTTTTGAGCCAATTTGTAATCTATATCTTTTGTTATGATTTTCTTGTTTGGGTTGATATTCACCGATAGCTAAATTAGCTCTAATGGTTTTTCTTATTTTATTGATGATTTCTTTGTCTGTGGATTTAAATTCAATAAAATACGCGCCTCGTTTATTTTTTATCATACTACCGTCAGCAGCGAAGAATCCTGAAACATAAGCCATTTCCGGAGACCATTTCTTGAAAAAATTTTCATTTTTTGTTTTATAAATCGGCATTTATTTTAACTTTCTGACCATTTTTTTGAATTTTTCTCCACGATCTTTGTAATCTTTAAACATATCAAAACTGGCGGAAGCAGGGGAGAATAAGATATAGTTTTTAGGTTTTAGGTTATAGTTTTTAGATTTTTGATATGCTAAATTAACGGCATTTTTAAGAGTTTTAATTAATTTTACGGGAATACCGGATTTTACAACTGCTTTCTCAATTTTTTTCTTATTTTCTCCAAATAAGATAATTAATTTTGTGTTGGAGTTTTTTAAGGCCTTGGCAAAAGGGGAGTAATCAAGATTCTTATCTTTTCCTCCGGCAATAAGCACTTTTGGCTCGCTAAAAGCTTTTATGGCCGCTGCGGCAGTATAAGGATTGGTTGAGGCGGAATCGTTATAAAATATAATATTCCCGATTTGCCGAACAAATTCTAGGCGATGTTCTACTCCTTTAAAATTTTTAATTGTTTTCAAAATTATTTTTTTATCAATGCCAAGATTTTTGGCAATTGTTGCGGCCATAACAGAGTTTTTCAAGTTGTGCTTGCCGGGAATTTTTAAATCAAAATTGAAATTTTTTAAATAATTTTTAACCGAGATTTTTTTAGCAGGGCTTTTTTCGGCAATTAATTTAGAACGTTTGCTATCGTCAAAATAAAATATTTTATCCGACTTTTTTTGCCATTTGGCTATATTTGATTTGGCTTCAAAATATTCTTTTAAATTTTTATGGGCGTCCAAGTGGTCCGGAAAAATATCCAAAATAACGGCTATATCCGGTCCGCCAGCCGGCGGATTTAAATCTTGAAGCTGAAAGCTTGATAATTCCAAAATAACAATAGATTTTTTTTTAATTTTAGGAAGAAGTTCGATTGCTGGTTTGCCGATATTGCCGGCCAAATAAACATCTTTTTTAGCGGATTTTAATATTTGATAAAGCAAAGTAGAAGTTGTGCCTTTGCCTTTAGTACCCGTGATGCCGATTATTTTACAACCAATTTTTTTGGCATTTTGAAAAAATAAATCCGTGGAGCTGGAAAATTTAACGCCATTTTTTATCGCTTTTTGAATTTCAGATAAATTATAAGGCACTCCCGGAGAACGGAAAATAATATCGAATCGATTTAAATTTTTTAAATAATTTTTATTTGTTTTTTTATCTAAAATCGAAATACCGGTATTTTTATATTGCGGAGATTTTTTCAAATATTTGAAAATAGCTTTACCTTCCTGTCCAAAGCCCAAAATCGCGATATTTACTTTTTTTTCATTTTTTACCATTTAAAAATAAAATACCCCGCCATTGTTAAAAATGCAAATGGCGGGGTTTTAATTCCTTATCGAGCAATGATAAAGGCGGCGTTGCGGTATTTCTCGTTGCCGTTATCATGATGGCGATAGCACCAATATGTATTATCGCCGCAACAAGTACAGTTTTTTCGGGCGGGAAGAATTGATATATTGTTATACCCGTCTCTTCTTATGAGGTGTTCGATAAGGAAATTCAGCTGGAAGTGGGTTTTTTTTCTTACTGAAGTGAAAAAATCTTTTGCCGATTTTTTATTGCCAAACAACTCGACTAATTTTGGAAAAATCGTCGAATTGAAATACGGATCATCGTAAATAAGACAAGATTCACAAATCGAAGGTAAAAACTGGATTTTGGTTCTTTCTTTTTTTCCGCCGGATATTTCCCATTCGGCGAGAAATTTTTTTATAATGCCTTTTATCATCGGCTGCCAACCGCCATGAAGCAGTCCGAAAAGATTTTTTTCCGGATCATAAAAAGCTATGGCAGGACAACCGCCGGGGAAAAAAACAGCAGCTCCCGGCCCTTTATAAATAACGCCATCACAGAAAAATTCCACTATTCCCACCGTGTCGGCAAGAGAAGAAAGATTTATAACAGAATTTCCGTGGCGTTCCGCCCTCATTACAATTAAATTGGAAAATTTCGGATAATCGACCAATCTAATTGTTTTTTCGGCAAGTTCGATCGCTTTTATTGACGATCCATTCGGATAAAAGTTGCCGGCTTCTTGAGTGGTCATTCCGATTATCAAGCCGTTCGATTTCCTGAAAAAGATCACCTTATCCATTTTCCCTCCGTTTTATTCGATATTTAATTTTATTTTACTTGTTAGATAATAATTAAAAATCTTGAAAAAATCAAATATTAGTCTTATAATTGAGCCGCGGGGTAGAGGAACGGTTACCTCGGGGGGCTCATAATCCCCAGAAGCCGGTTCAATTCCGGCCCCCGCAACTTATTTTGACGGTGTAGCTCAGTGGTAGAGCGAGGGACTCATAAACCCTAGGCCGGAGGTTCGATCCCTCCCACCGTCACATAAATTTTTCTTAATCAAAAATTTATAAAAAATAAGTTAATGAAAAAACATTCAAGAAAATTATTTGTTTTTTTAGCGATTATAGCTATTATTGGAAGCGGATTTTATTTATATAAAAATATTAAATTAACAAAAGCTCTCACTTATTTTTTGCCATTTGTTAACACTGTAAAAGAAAAAGCTTCGATTAAGGGAGAAGCTGTTCTTGATAAAACGGCAAAAGATTTTAAAAACACCGCTTTTGCTCATTTTAAATCAGGCGTTAATTCAGGTATTGATAAAATAGGAGAAGCAATGGGAGTGGAACCGATTAATCAGATAAATTCAAATGCCGAACAATCAATTAATGATAACAAAAAAAATCAAGAGACAAATAAAAATTGCGAGTAATATTTAATATGCTTGCTTATAATGAATTAAAACCGGGAACATTTATTATTGTTGACGGACAGCCTCAAGAAGTGTTGATTTTTGAATTTTTAAGAATGCAGCAAAGGAAGCCGGTGAGCAAAACAAAATTAAGGAATTTAATAACGGGAAAAGTACAGGAAAGAACATTCCATCAAAGCGATGTAATCGAAGAAGCAAAACTGGAAAAAATGAATTCCCGATTCCTTTATGAAAACAGAGAGGTTTATTGGTTTGACGAAATTGGCAATCCTAAAAACCGATTTTCGTTTAAAGCCGAGGAATTGGGAGAAATCGGGGTTTTTTTAAAGGCGAATTTAGAAATTGTGGCTTTAAAATTCGAGGATAAAATAATCAATATTGAATTGCCGGTTAAAGTTGATTATAAAGTAATCGAAGCGCCTCCGGCAATTAAAGGAGACACGGCTCAAGGCGGCACAAAAGTTGTTGTTATTGAGGGAGGAGCAAAAGTAAGCGCGCCGTTATTTATCAATGAGGGCGATATTATACGAATTAATACACAAACCGGACAATATGTTGAAAGAATTGAAAAAGGGTAAAAATAAAAAAGAGAAAGTTTTTGTAGGAATGAGTGGCGGAGTGGATTCATCCGTCGCCGCTTTTTTATTAAAAAATCGGGGATATGAAGTAATTGGAATTTTTATGAAATGTTTTAATTTAGATGGATGTGCCGAGCGCGACGCGGAAGATGCAAGACGCGTGGCGGAAAAATTGGAAATTCCTTTTTATGTTTGGGATTTTGAAGAAGAATATAAAAAGAAAGTGGTTGAATATATGGTTGAGGGATATCGACAGGGGATTACTCCTAATCCTGATGTAATGTGCAATCGAGAGATAAAATTCGGAATATTTTTGGAAAAAGCTTTAAAAATGGGAGCGGATTATGTGGCAACGGGACACTATGTGAAACTAAAAACTGAAAACTTAAAAACTAAAAAACTTTACATCGCGAATGACAAAAATAAAGACCAATCTTATTTTCTCTGGACATTAATACAAAAACAATTAAAACATTGCCTTTTTCCGATTGGCGATTATTTAAAATCAGAAGTAAGAGAAATCGCGCGCAAAGCCGGTTTGCCGACAGCTGAAAAAAAAGATTCTCAAGGAATTTGTTTTCTTGGAAAAGTAACTCTTAATGAATTTTTGAGCCAGTATATTACTCCAAAAAAAGGAGCTGTTTTAAACGAGAAAGGAGAAAAAATAGGAGAACACAAGGGCGCATATTTTTATACTATTGGCCAAAGGCATATTGGAACTAACTTACGACCAACAATTAACAACCAACAACCTTTCTATGTGGCGGAAAAAAATGTAAAAACCAATACTCTAATTCTGGCTGAAGGAAGCGACAATAATATTCTATTTAAAAAAGAGATTAAGATTTCTTCTTTGAATTGGATTTTAGGAAAGTTTCCACATTCGGCTCAAAAAGTTTTTGCGCGGGTAAGATATAGACAGCCGCTCGCAGAAGCCGAATTATTCAGTGATAAAGGCGGATATAAATTAATTTTTAGCGAACCGGTTAAATTTGTGGCAAACGGACAGTCAACTGTATTCTATGGCAAAGACGGAGAGATGCTTGGCGGCGGAATTATTGTATAATAACAATATGGATGTTTTTTCCCATGGGCTCTGGAGCGGGATTATTTATAAAGCAGTAAATAAAAAAAGGAAAAATCCGTTAAAGATAAAATTAGCGGCGTTTTTCGGCGTGTTCCCAGATGTTTTTTCTTTTACGCCTTTATTTGTTTGGATGTTTTTCGGCTTAATTTCAGGAAGTTTTAGTTTCTCTGACTTTCCTAGGCCGGAAAATGTTGAGCCCACCCAACGAGACACTTTATTTATATTCCGATTGGTTAATTTACTTTACAGTTTAAGCCACAGCTTGCCAATTTTTTTAATTATTTTTGGACTAGTTTATTTAATTTTTAAGAGGCCTATTTGGGAAATCTTTGCGTGGCTTGTTCATATTTTAATTGACATTCCGACTCATACTTATCAATTTTATCCAACTCCATTTTTATGGCCGTTTTCAGACATAAAGTTTAACGGGTTTGTTTGGAGCGCGCCGTGGTTTTTAATATTGAATTATTCAGCGATTATTTTAATTTATTTTTACCTTTATTATTTCAATAAGAAAAATAACTAGTTGAGAAAAATCAAAAAATTGTTATAAAATAAAAAAATGCTTTATACCAGAAAAGGCGATAAAGGCGACACTTCGGCGTTTGGCTGTAATCAGCGTTTTTCCAAAAATTCGGCTTTAGCCGAAGCGCTAGGCAATGTTGATGAAATAAATTCATTGCTTGGAATTTGCAAAGTTAAATCATTAGGTTTTGAGTTTCAGGTTTTAGATTTTAAGTTGGATGAAATTATTGAGCAGATTCAGCAAGATTTGTTTATTATTCAGGCGGCTTTGGCCGGCGCGGACAAAAAAATCACTCAAGAAAAAATTGGTTATCTGGAACAAATTATAGACGAGCTAGAGAAACAATTGTCTCCGGTTAAATCTTTTTTTATTTCCGGCGGAGCAGAACTTTCCGCTTTGTTTGATTACAGCCGCGCGGTCTCCCGAAGAGCCGAAAGGCGGGTGGTGGCTTATTCAGATTCGGAAAAAGGAAAACTGGCGCCGGAAATTTTGGCTTATTTAAACCGATTGTCTTCGTTGCTATACGCATTAGCAAGAGCTGCTAATTTAAAATCGGGACAAAAAGAAAAATTTCCCTCTTACGAATAATGCCTATTTATAATATTGCTTTTTATTCAATAATTTTCTTTCTTTTTGGAGTCCTCTTGGCAAGTTTTGATTTAAATTTAATTATAATAACGCTAATCGCCGTTTTATCGGCGATTTTATTTTTTGTCGTTTATCTGCGGATAAAAAACAATTATTTTAAAGAAATTGCATTTTTATCATTGGCTATTATTATCGGAGCCGCTTATTATATTTTTTGGGACAAAGGGCAAAATAAAAATATAAACATTCTTTATGAAAAGAAAATAAATTTTTCCGGAATTATAATTGATTATCCGGAGAAAGGAGAAGCGCAAAAATTAATTATTCAGCTTCAGAAACCGCTTTCCGGGAAAATTTTAGTCAATTTAAAATCCTATCCGGAATTTGATTATGGCGACTTGGTCTCTTTTGAAGCAGTCATTAAAAAGCCTGAAACTGGAAAATACGCCGATTATTTGGCAAAGGATTTGATTTATGGAATAGCTAATTTCCCAAAAACGGAATTAATCGCTAAAAATCAAGCTTCACCAATAAAATCTTTTCTTTTTAAAATAAGGAAAAACGTTGCGGCTAATTTTCAAAAGGTCTTAAGTTTTGAACAAGCGGCTTTCTTAGCCGGAATAACAATAGGGGAGAGGGCGGAGTTTTCCAAAGATTTTAAAGAATCATTGAATAAAAGCGGAACAACCCATTTAGTCGCGCTTTCCGGATATAATATTACTATAATTGTAATTACGATTTTGCCATTTTTCAGTTATTTTTTAAGAAGGAATTTTGCTTTTTTGGCGACTATTATCGCTGTATTGGCTTTTGTTTTAATGACCGGAGCTGAAGCTTCAGTGGTAAGAGCGGCGATTATGACGGGAATTATTTTATTGGCTCAGCAAGTTGGACGATTATACAGCGTAAGAAACGCGGTTGCAGCAGCCGCTTTTTTAATGGTTTTACAAAATCCGAAAATTTTAAGTTTTGATCTGGGATTCCAATTATCATTTGCAGCGCTGCTGGGCATTGTTTATCTGGCGCCGATGATAGGAAAATTTTTAAAGATTAAAGAAGAATCCGGGTTTTTGGGATGGCGGGAAAATTTTTTAAACACCGCGTCAGCCCAATTTGCGGTTCTGCCTTTGCTGGCAATTAATTTCGGAGGATTTTCCATTATTTCACTGATTTCCAATGTTTTAATTTTGGGATTTATTCCGCTAACTATGATTTTTGGTTTTTTAATCGGTTTTTTTGGCTTTATTTTTATGCCGCTCGCGATAATTTTAGGTTGGTTTTCCGGCTTATTGCTTTCTTATGAGATATTTATAATTAAATTATTCGGCAAAATTCCCTTGCTAACTTTTAAATTTGGAATTTTAGGCGCAATAATTTATTATTTAATTATATTTGTTTTTATAATATTTATTGAATTAAAATCGCAAAAATGAATAGAAGGCTTTTTATCGCAATTAATCTGCCGGAAAACATAAAAGATAAAATTCAGGAAATTCTAAAAGCATCGCCTGCTTATTATGATGACCACATAATGTTTGCAAAACCAGAAAATTGGCATTTAACCGTCAGTTTTTTAGGATATCAGCCGGAAGAGGCAATTAATAAAATTATTGAATCAATAAAAGACACTGCAAAAAAATTTCAAAATCCATTAATTGAATTTGAAAAGATAATTTGGGGCCCCTTAAATAAACCGCCGCGCATGCTTTGGATGCTGGGAAGTATTGAATCTGCTAAAAAAATGGAAGATATTAAAAATGTCGTGGAAAATAATCTTAAGAAAAATAATATCCGATTTGAAAAGGAAGAAAGGCGGTTTAATTGTCATCTTACCTTAGCGCGCTTTAAAACCGGAAAAGTTAAAACTTCGGAAATCGAATTGCCAAAAATCGAGAAAATGGCTTTTAATGCTAATTCTTTGGATTTAATAGAATCTCATTTAAATCGAAGCGGCGCGAAATACGAAAATTTATTAGCAGTTAAATTTAATCAATAGAAACGTTTTTTGTTTGATTTTAAAAAAAATATACGCTATTATTCAAAAATGATGCAATATTTAAAAAACGGAGCTGACCGTTTTTTTCCTTCTAAAATAGCCAAGCTTGGATTTTTTATTTTTATCGGACTTATTTTTGTCGGAGTTTCTTTTTATTTCGGATACCAATACGGATTTGAAAAAGGAATTGAAAATCCAAAAACTTTAATTATTAAAGGGGTTAATAATTTAGAAGAAGGAATGCCGGAAGGCATTGATTTCAATGTTTTTTGGCAGGCTTGGCAGATAATAAAAGACAAATATGTTTATGTTGAACAAGTTGATAATCAGAAACTTGTTTACGGCGCGATTTCCGGACTTTTAAATTCTTTAGGAGATTCATATACGGTTTTTATGCCGCCGGCGGATGCTAAAAAATTTGGTGAAGATATTAGCGGAGAATTTTCCGGTATTGGCGCGGAAATCGGAATCAGAAACAACCAATTACTCATTATTGCTCCTTTAAAAAATTCACCCGCAGAAAAAGCAGGATTAAGAGCAGGAGATAAAATTTTTAAAATAAATTCCACCTCAACCGAAGGATTAATTGTTGATGAAGCGGTGAAGTTAATAAGAGGCAAGGAAGGCACAACCGTAATTTTAACTATTATGAGAAACAGCTGGGATAATCCAAAAGAATTTAAAATTGTCAGACAGATTATTCAAATTCCAACGGTTGACTGGGAAATTAAAGAAAATAAAATCGCTTATTTCAGCCTTCATAATTTTTATGAAAATGCGCCATTTCTTTTTTATCGGGCAGTGATAGATACTATTTTTTCCAATCCCAAGGGCATTATTCTTGATTTAAGGAATAATCCGGGCGGTTATTTGGAGGCAGCAGTAAATATTGCCGGTTGGTTTTTAGATGCCAATGATCTGGTAGTTTCGGAAGAGTTTCGTTCCGGTAGTAAAGAAGAGTTTAAAGCCTCAGGTAATGGTTATTTGAAGGATTTGCCGATTGTAATTTTAATAAACGAAGGGTCGGCTTCAGCTTCGGAAATTTTGGCCGGCGCCCTGCGAGATAACAGGGGAGCAAAACTTGTTGGAAAGAAAAGTTTCGGCAAAGGAACTGTGCAAGAATTGGCCGGCTTAAAGGATGGTTCCCAGATAAAAGTTACAGTTGCTCACTGGATAACGCCAAATGGCCAAATTATTGAAAAGAACGGCCTTACCCCTGATTATGAAGTAAATATTACCGATGAAGATATTGAAAGCGGAAACGACCCGCAACTGGCAAAAGCGCTGGAAATTATCAGGTCAGAAATTAAATAGCATGTAAAAGCTATGAGAATTATTCTTCTTCAAGATGTCAGAAAATTAGGCAAGAAATACGACATTAAAGAAGTAAGCGAAGGATATGCCAGAAATTTTTTAATCCCAAAAGGTTTGGCAAAATTCGCGGATAAAACGTCTGCTAAGGGGATATTGGAACAGAAAAAAATAATTGAAAAAAAACGAGAAAACATAAAAATGGCGACAGATGAAATAATAAAAAAGATTTCCGGAAAAGAATTTCATTTTTATATTCCGGCGGGGGAAAATAAAAGCATCTTCAAGCCGGTGACAAAAAAAGATATTTTGGAAATTATTGGAAACAACCTCAATTCAATGCCGGAAAATACTAAAGATGAAATTATCAGTAAAATAAAACTTGACTTGCCAAGGTCATTAAAAATTTTGGGCAGCCATACAATTGCCGCAAAACTGGAAGACAAAAAATTTGAAATTAAAGTGATTTTAAACCAAGACGGAATAAATTAATTCTTAATCTAAAATCAATAAAAATACGGCTTAATATTAAACGATTAAGCCGTATTTTTATCTCTATATGATTTGTAAAGATTTATTGCACGGAAATCATTGTAGCGTAACGATGATTGCCGTCAAAACGAATCTTTTTCTTAGTGGTAAATTTAACTACACCGGATTTTGAGGCGTATAAAGTGTCATCGCCAGCGCGGCTGACATTTTTGCCAGCCATATATTTTAATCCTCTTTGGCGAATCAAAACTTCACCGGCTTTAACCGCTTCCCCGTTTTGTCTTTTAACTCCTAATCTTTTAGCGGCGGAGTCCCGGCCTAATTTAGTCGAGCCTCCGGATTTAGTATGCGCCATATTTAATAATCATTGATTTTAATTTATAATTTAAATTATGTCAACCCAAAAACTCGTTTTTGATATTGAAACAATCGGCGTTGATTTTGACGCTTTAGACAATACCACTCAAGATGTTCTAACGCGTTGGATTAAAAAAGAGTCTGCTGGAGAAACGGAATACAAAGAAGCATTAAGAGAGCTAAAAGAAGGATTGGGATTTTCACCTCTTACCGGTGAAATTGTGGCTATTGGGGTTTTAGATGTTGATAAAAATCAGGGCGCGGTTTATTTTCAAGCCCCGGGTGAAAATATTAAAGAATTTTCTGAAGATAATATAAAATTCAAGCAAATGACGGAAAAAGAAATGCTGGAAAATTTTTGGACAGGAGCCAAAGAATATTCAGAATTTATCACCTTTAACGGCAGGGGATTTGATGCGCCGTTTTTAATGATTAGATCAGCAATTTATGGGATCAAACCCACTAAAGATTTAATGGAGGGAAGATATTTATATCAACAAAGAGATTGCAAACATATTGACCTTTTAGACCAATTAACTTTTTATGGGGCAACAAGAAGAAAGGGAAATTTACACTTATGGAGCAAAGCTTTTGACATTAAAAGTCCGAAAGAAGAAGGTATCACCGGCGATGACGTTGGACGATTATTCAAAGAAAAAAAGTTTTTAGATATCGCTAAATATAATGTAGGGGATTTAAGAGCAACTAAGGAACTTTATGAGAGATGGAGAAAATATCTTAATATTTAGAAATTAAAATGACAATTCAAAACTTAAATTTATTAGAAATTAAAGAATGGATTAAAGAGAACCAGAAAAATATTATTCTCGGCTTATTGTTACTTTTAACCGCTACTTTGAGCTTCGGATTGGGGTATTTGACAAATAGAGAATTTACTCACGCGCCGATTATAATTGAAAAATGCTCAATATAATTTATGAATTTGTTGACTTTTATTTAGGATATGATATTATATTAACAGATTAATTTTGTTCTTCTAAAATTTAAAACTTGAAAGAAAGGAAGGTGGAAAATGATGGGTCAATCGATGGCGGTATATGGAATCGTGCAGGGGATACCAGAGCATGAAAAGCATATTCTTTTAATACAAGATAAAAACAAGCCCGAGCCAAGAATGTGGAAACTGCCGGGCGGAAAAAATGAATCCGGAGAATGGCCGGCTTTGGTGGTTGTCCGGGAAATAAGCGAAGAGATCGGCATTGTTATCCATCAACCGCTTGATACAGATATTATTTTCAAGAAAGCGGAAACCAGCCATCTTTTCGCTGTTTATGCTGTTCGGCATTACCAGGGCAATGTCAAAGCCGGAGCAGAGATAGAAAGGGCGGAATTTTTTACAGCGGACCAGATTAAATTAATGATCCGCAATAACCAAATTCTACCGCGCCATGCAATGGCGCTGATAAAGCATCTTGGCATTATCTAATAAAAAAGGAGGTTAATTTAATGGTCGCTTTTACGGATTGGATAAAAAATGTTTTAAAAATCCGAAAAAAGGAAAAACAGCAAAAACCAAAAACATTGATTGAAGATATTTGTTCTCATATTTTTAATCAAATATCTTCGGGAAAATGTCCTAATTGCGGGTATGACCACAAAGAAGGTTTTACAGTAGTGGCGAGAGGGGGAATTGCACTAAATGTTGAGTGCAACAGCTGTAAAGCCAAATACTGGGTAGCGCCATTGCCAATAAGGTTGGCAGCCAGACTTGAGTAGATTAAGGCCTTAAGTATAGTCCTGAGTATGACTTATAAACTGCTCTTTTTTTATTTCTATAAATATCCAACTTGCCTTAACCAATAATCGTTTTCCCATTCCCAAAGTTTTTTAGCTCCTAAAAACGCTTGATAATCCTCTTGCCAATAGGGGAATTCTTTTAATTCAATATCTCCTTTTAATTCCGACCAAACATGCTCGCAATCTTTGGCAATTTTGGAATAACCGCTTTCTTTGCTCCAAGGGAGCTTTATTTTATCGCGGCCGCCTTTGCTTCGAAGCGTTGCATCACATTTTTGACACTTTTTTATCTGGTCAATCCTTAAAATCCATCTAGTTTGAAGATTTTTGAATTGCTTTTCGAGCGCGCCCATATAAGCCGATGTTTGAAGATTATAATCGCGATAGATGGATTGAGAAGTTTTAATATCTAAAACTCCGAACTTGCCGTCAATTAAAGCCAAAGCGTCTAAAGTGCCGGCATAGCGATCTTCATAATTAACAACTTGTTTTTCCACAAATTCCGGGTCAACTTGAATATGTTTTTCTTCCCGAAATTTGAAAAAAGCTTTAACTGCCGGTTCAATCGACGGATCAATAGCTGGGGATTCGCCGATTAAAATTTTTTCTATTGTTTCATGGATTAAAGTGCCTTCTGAAGCAGATTTATTTTTAACTTCTTCGCTTTGGCCGAAATTGCCCATTTCCGCGTAAAATTTATAAAGCGCGGGTTTGGATTTAATTTCCATTATTTTCGTGACTCTCGGATACCAAATGCCGTCAATTTCGTATCCTGCTACGCCTTTGAAGTGGTTTATGCCGGTGTAATAATTCATTAAAGTTTATTTTAGCAAGGAATTGGTAAGAGTGTAAATATCGCCAGCGCCCATCATTATAACAATAGGTTTTAGGTTTTGGGTTTTTGGTTTTAGAATAATGTTTTGAATTGTTTTCTTAAGATTTTTTGAATTTTTGAGATACAAAACAGCGGGAGAATTTTTTGTTTTTTGCACGGCTTTGGCCAGATTTTCAGAATTATACTTGCCAAAGGTAGGGGATTCCCGTCCTGCGACTTTATAAGCGTCTAAAAGAATTAAATTATCGGCATCACTAAAAGATTCCGTGAATTCTTTAAATAGGGCCTTTAATCTTTTTTCTTGATGAGGCTGAAAAACGCAAATAATTTTTGATTTAGGATATCTCTGGCGAAAGGCGGAAAGAGTGGCTTTAATTTCCGTGGGATGATGAGCGTAATCGTCGTAAACAATAGGTTTTAGGTTTTGGGTTTTTGGTTTTAGATTTAAATAGCCGCGATATTCCATTCTTCGCCATGAGCCATTATACGCTCTTAAGGCGGAAAAAATCATTTTTTCGCTTATTCCGAGATTTTTTGCCAAATGATAAACCGCCATTGCATTGGAAATATTATGATTGCCGGGAATCTTTAAAATTTTTCCCAATTTTTTCCTTAGATTTTTGTTGGATAAGCTATACCAGATAATTTTGAGCTTTCTTTTTTTAACAATTTTTTTTATTTTTGAATTTAAACTATAAAGATTTTGATTATCTTTATTGGCGACTAAAATTCCTCCGATTTTAATGCTTGAGATAAATTTCAGAAAAGCATTTTTAATATTATTTAAATTTTTATAATAGTCCAGATGTTCGCGGTCAATATTGGTGATAATGGCCGCAAAAGGGGAGTAATGCAGAAAAGAACTATTATACTCATCAGCTTCTATTAAAAAATAATCGCTGTCGCCTTTTTTAAAATTCGTATTTTTAAATTCCTTTAATTTTGTGCCGATGATGACAGTTGGGTCAAATTTTGCCTTTATAAGCACTAGAGAGAGCAAGCCGGTGGTCGTACTTTTGCCATGCGCGCCGCTGACAGCCAAAGTTTTTTTATACCTTCTTGTTAAATCGCCGAGCGCTTGAGCATAAGATTTTCCGGGAATCTTGCATTTATTGGCCCAAATAAGTTCACAATTGTCTTTTTTAACCGCAACGCTGTAGATAATAAAATCGGCGTTTTTTGGAATATTTTGAGCTTTATGGCCGATAGATATTTTCATCCCGAGCTTTTTTAATTTATTTATATGCTCAGAAGAAGCGGCGTCTGAGCCGCTTATTTTATAGCCATTTGTCAGATACCATTGGGCCAAAGCGCTTATGCCTATGCCTCCTATACCGACAAAATGTATTATACCTTTTTGAAGAAGAGGATTGGATTTCAAGGATTTATTATGTGTCGCAAAATGATTCTTTTACGTCAGATTGATAAATTATGATCTGACATATGACGATTATTTCGCAAATTAATATTTTTTAAAAACTATTCAGAATAAATCTTACCAAATCAATCATAAGTTGCAAAACTTTTTCGAATATCCAGGCAAAATTTCCAAATGACCAAATAAATATGTCTTCCATAATTCCAAATAATTTGGAAATTAAAATAACCAGCAATTCGAAAAGTTCCGCCAGTTTTGAAATTAAGCCGCCTGTATCCATGGAGTTATTTTATTAGATTATCTTATTAATAGCTATATTAATTCGTTTTAATGATTCTGTTTTGCCTAGAATTTCCAGAATCTCAAATGGCCCGGGAGAAGCTTTTTGGCCGCTTAAGGCCGCTCGAAGAGGCCAAAGCGATTCTCCCCGACCAATGGTTTCAGCAATCGGCATTATAATGCTCTCCAGAATATTTTTACTGAAATTATTTTCTTCAACGCTCTCCAATAAGTTGGAAAGTGTTTTTAAATTAGAGGCGGTTTTTTCAAAAGATTGTTCCTGCCATTTTAAAAGTTCGCCGTCATATTCCGGAAGTTCAAAGAAAAAACCGGCTAATTCCTTAAAGTCAGTCAGTTTTTTTATTCTTTCCTTTTCCGCTTCAATCATTTTACTTATAAAAGCTTTATCTTTTTGCCACTCTGAAGGGATAAAATCCGTTAATTTTTTAACGAGTTCCTTAGAATCTGTTTTTTTAATATATTGGGCATTAAGCCATTCCAGCTTTTCAATATTGAAAACTGCGCCGGCTTTTTGCACTCGCTTAAGATCAAATTCTTTTATAATTTCTTCTTGGGAAAAAATTTCCCTGTCATTTTCCGGATGCCAGCCAAGCAAGGCCAAAAAATTATTAATTGCTTCCGGTAAATATCCCTGTCTTTTATAATCACTCAAAGAGGTTTCCAAGTATCTTTTGGAAAGCTTGGAGCGATCAGGCGCTAAAATCAGCGGCAAATGGGCGTATTTAGGATGCTCAAAACCAAGAGCTTCCCGCATTAGCATTTGTTTGGGAGTATTGGAAAGATGGTCTTCGCCGCGGATAACGTGGCTAATCTGCATTTCATAATCATCAATCGCGACAGCAAAATTATAAAGCGGTTCGCGAAGGCCTTTGGCAACGATAATATCGCCGAAAAGTCCGCTGTTAAACCTTATTTTTCCCCTAATAAGGTCATTAAATTCCAGCTCTTGGGCCGGTATTTTAAAACGGATTACAAAACTCTCCCCTTTTTCAATTTTTCTAAAAGATTCTTCTTTTGAAAGATTGCGGCAGCGACCGGAATATTTCGGGGCCAGACCTTGGGAAAGCATTGCCTGTCTATCGGCTTCAAGCTCCTCTTTTGAGCAAAAACAATAATACGCTTTTTCTTCGTCAATAAGTTTTTTAAGATATTTTTCATAAATATCTATTTTTTCCGATTGCCGGTAAGGGCCGAATTCGCCGCCAATATCGGGACCTTCGTCCCAATCCAAGCCAAGCCATTTTAAACCATTTAATATCTCTTCTTCATATTCTTTTTTAGAGCGTTCAACATCTGTGTCTTCAATGCGCAAAATAAAACGGCCATTATATTTTTTGGCGAAAATCCAATTGAAAAGAGTCGTTCTTGCTCCTCCAATATGAAGCGGACCGGTTGGACTGGGCGCAAATCTTACCCGGACCGGCTTTTTTGAATCATTAACCATTAAAAAATATTTTAGCACATTTCATTGTTTTTGCCAAATAAAAAAACGCGGTTTCCGCCGCTTTTTAATAAAATATCAAATTAAGAAGTTATTTTTATAATTTCTTCGGCGATAATTTTAGCGGCATTCGAGCGAGAAAAATTTTTAGCTGATTGAGCCATTGAATTTAAAATATTGAGGTCGCTGAATATTTTTTTTAATTGGACCATAAAAATTCCGGCTTTGAGATTATCTTCTTCAATGACAACAGCCGCACCGGATTTGGCATATTCATAAGCGTTTTTTATCTGATGCTCCCCCACTATTTCTTTGGGAATAGGAATTAGGATTGCCGGTTTGCCGAAGGCGGCAATCTCAAAAATTGAACCGCTGCCAGCGCGGGAGACAACCAAGTCAGCCGCAACATAAGCGTCTTTTAAATCTTTTTCAAAATAAGGAACAATTTTATAACTCCCTTTTTGCTCCAGAAGATTTTGAAAAACTAAATTCATTTCATTTTTAACATTTTCAAAATTTTTCGCTCCGGTTTGGTGTAGAATCTGAAATCCGTTTTTTATCAATTCCGGCGCGACCTCTAAAATAAAATCGTTGATTCTTGCCGCGCCTTGGGATCCTCCTAAAACAAGAATTAAAGGCTTTTCATAATCAAAACCGAATATGCCTTTCGCGGCTTTACTCTCTATAATGTCTTTGCCAAAAAGCGAACGGCGAATTGGATTGCCGATTAAGGCGATTTTTTCTTTTATTTTTTCTCCGTATTTATTAACAAAGAATTCCAATGCCTCATTAAAAGAAACTGCAATCCTATCGGCAAAACGAGCGGATATTTGATTGGAGAATCCGGGGATGCTGTCGGATTCATGGATAATTATCGGGATGCGATAAAATTTACAAGCCAAAACAACAGGCAAAGCGCCCGGCCCTCCTTTTGAAAATAAAACACCGGGCATAAACCAAAAAACTTTCCAAAATGCCTGAATTAAACTAATAGGGAAAATTAGGATGTCTAAAAAATTACGGAGGTCAAAATAACGGCGGAATTTCACAGAAATTATATTGGAAACCAAAATTCCGTTAGTAGCTAAGATATATTGATAATTGCCGGCCGAACCGAAATAACGCAAATCTAAATTGTTTTTTGACGATCTTATTTGAAGTTCTTCGGCTACGGCTAAAATTGGATAAATATGCCCGCCAGTGCCGCCGCCGGTGAATAAAATACGTATCATGAATCATATATCATGAAACATGAAGCATGTAATTCGGAAAAATAAGAAATGTTTTCTTAAATATTCCATGTTTCATGCTTTATGTTTTTATGATGTATATTTGCTTATATTAACAATAATCCCAGTCATCGTCAAAAAAACCGCGAGCGATGTGCCGCCATAACTGATAAAAGGCAACGGAACGCCTGTTACGGGAAGGAATCCGACACTAGAGGCAATGTGGACAAAAGTTTGGACAACTATAATGGAAATAAATCCGATTGCTGTCAATCGAGCGAATTGGTCGGAAGAATTTTGAGCAATTAAAAACCCCCTGATAAACAAAATTATATAAATCCCCAATAAAAATATTGAACCGATAAATCCTAATTCTTCGGCAATTACGGCGAAAATTGAATCACCTATGGGTTCCGGCAAATATTTGTATTTAGTGGTTGATTGACCAAAACCAACCCCAAATAATCCCCCGCTGCCGATAGCCATTAATGATTGATTGATTTGATAACCGGTTGTCTGAATATTTTTTTCGGAATCAAAATAAGTCATTATTCGCTGATAACGGTAAGGAGAAATATAAATTACGACTGACAATAAAATTATTCCCAAAACAGCAACGCCGATGATGTGAAATAATTTTGCGCCGCTTAAGAAATAGACCACTAATGCGGATGCTATAATAATTGCAACAGTAGTAGTTGCCGGCTGTTTTAACACCAAAAAAGCGATAAAAGAAGAGGTAATCAAAAACGGCAATAATCCTTCAAAAATATTTGATTGTTTGGTTTTTTTACTAAGCAAAGCGGCCAAATAAATAATAAAAGAAATTTTTAAAAATTCCGAAGGTTGGACGGAAATCGAACCCAAATTCAGCCAGCGATTGGATCCTTTATAATCGGCGCCAAGCGGCGTAAACAAAAGAATCAAAAGAATAACATTTATCGCCAAAAGAAAAATGGATATTCTTTTAAAATTTTTATAATTAATTTTACCGGCAATTAAAAACCCGATAATGCCAAGAATCAAGCCGTAAATTATCTGATGCTCTAAATAATAATAAGTATCGTTAAATTTTATTTTTCCAATATCTGAAGAAGCGCTGGAGAGCATAATCAGGCCAAAAATTACGAGAATCACAACGCAAAAAATAAAGATATAGTCAGGACGATGCCCTTTTTTAGCAATAATCATTGTTTTTTTATTATTTTTCCGGCTAAAATATTTTGATATTCATTATCTTTGACAACTTTTTGGCCGTTTAAAATAACATTGCTGATTTTTGAATCTTTAAAAACGACGAGATCGGCATAATATCCTTCTTTAATTTCCCCTCTTTTTTCTATGCCCAATTTTTGCGCCGGTAATGATGTTATTTTGAAAATCGCCTTTTCAAGCGGAATATTTTCTTCTTTTTCCGCAATTTCCAAAAATTTAGAAAATGGCTGGCAATAATTTTGGGCAAGAAAAATATTAGAGTGAGAAGGAAGGGCCTTTTCATGAAGTAGCGCCTCTATGGATTCTTCCAAATTTATATCGTTTACCAGAATTTCGGCGCGGAGCTTTGTTATTTTCATAATCTCCAATAATCCTTCTTTAACGCTTAAATTCCGCTTATTGGAAAATTCTTCCAGCGATTGGCCTATTAGACGCAAATGTTCGTAATAAGGAGCATTGATAATCGACATTTCTTTCGGCTTGAGACGATGAAATTCGGAAATAATTTTTTCCATCGCATCGGGATCAGAAATATTTTTTAGAATTTCTTCCCGGCTGCCTTTTAACCACTTTGGCAAATATTCGCTGACTGGCTCGATATGTCCGGCGCAAGGATAAAGATTAAAATAAACGTCGCTATAGCCGGAATTTTCTTCAATAATTTTCAAGGCTTCGCGATAACTCTTTTCAAAACCAATATGCGGTAAAAAATCATTGATAATAACTTTCGCGCCGGTTTCCTTGGCGAGATAAACTATTTTTTTGACTGACTCGACAATATTTTCTTTTAAATCTTTGAGATTAACGCTGAAAACCGCGTTTAAAACAGCGGTGTTTTCAATAATCTTTTTTAAATCATAATAAGAAATTTGAGAAGTTAAAAAATGATTTAAATTAACCGATATTCCGAAAGCGCCCGCTTTAAAACTTTCTTTTAAAATAGAATTAATAATTTTTGTTTCATTGGAATTGAGCGGACGGGCAATTGCCTGGCCGATTAAAGCCCGGTAAATCGTTGTCAGGCCGGCAAAAGTTCCAAAATTTATTGCAAGCGGCTGTTTTTTGAAATTTTCAAAAAACTCCGAAAATGTATGCCAATTAATATTTATTTTTCCAACATCGGAAAATGTCCTTAGAGATTGAAGAGAACCATAAAGCAACGGAGCTAAAGAAATTCCGCCTTGTCCGCCGATAACAGTAGTAATGCCCTGAAGAAGAAAATATTTTTGCGGATTCTCGGAAAAAATCTGAATATATCTATCACTGGCATTATTAATATCGATAAACCCGGGCGAAACATAAGCGCCCATTGCATCGATATTTTCATCAGCCTCAAAATTAATTAGCTGGTCAATAGCGGAAATTTTTTCGTTTTTTATTAAAATGTCGCTCTTATAGGGAGCTTGGCCAGTACCATCTATAACTTGGGCGTTTTTAATTAAAATAGTTGACATTGAATTATATTTTCGGCCGGAAAGATTTTTACAACTTTAATTATAACAAAATTTTAAAACAAAAACCCGCCCTAGATAAATGGCGGGTTATTTTTATTGATAACTTTATTTTCTATCAACTACCTCAACCGTTATTCTTTTGCGCTTGTTAACCGGATATTCAAGGTAAATGTGGATTTTTGATCCTTCCGGCATACTGTAAAATTTATTAAAAAAAGAACTTTCTTCCCAGATATTCAGATTGTCTTTTTCTTCACATGAAAGAATAACAGCTGCTTCCTCTCTGGACCACTCCCCAATCATTTTAGCTTTCATATAAATCCTCCTTATTTAATTTGCTATGAATTACTAGCTAGGATTTTAGGGTATTTTATCGAAATTTTCAACGATTGAGCCGTATCTTAAATAAGCCATATAAATGCAGGAATAAATACGGCTCAACCGTTGTTTTTGTGGCTATTAAAGAAGAAATTTGCTTAAAAAGAAAAGTACTAATCCAAGACCGGAAAAAACCGCGGAAATAATCCAAAATCGCATTGTAACCTGGCTTTCCGGCCAGCCTAAGGCTTCAAAATGATGATGGATGGGAGTGCTTAAAAATATTTTCCGCTTTAATAACTTTTTACTGGTTAACTGAGCGATGACAGAAGACGACTCGATGACTAAAATTATGGCGAAAAATGGCAAAAAGAAAACAACATTAGTCAGCATCGCTATTGTGCCTATGGTTATGCCCAATGCCATTGAACCGGTGTCGCCCATAAAAAACTTAGCCGGATAAATATTGTGCCACAAAAATGCCAGAAGAGAGCCGATAATTACCGCGCTAAAAGCCGCCAAATCATATCTGCCTAAGACAAAAGCCACGACCGTCAAAGCGCCGAAGGCAAAAAGAGAAACTCCACCGAGCAAACCATCCAAACCATCGGTTTCATTGGAAGAAAAAGCGGTTGCAATAATAACAAACATAAAAAACGGAATATACCATCCATTAATTTCAATGTTTCCGATAAAAGGAATATTAAGAATTGTCCAGCCAAGCTTGAAATAAAACCACCAAGCGCCTAAGGCGGCCAAAGCGGCAAAAATTAAAAGTTTATGCCGGACTTTTAATCCGCCGCCTTTGGGACCGATTTTTAAAATTCCAAAAATATCGTCAACTAATCCGACGATGCCGGCAATAAGCATTGCGGCAATAGGAAGATATGTTTGAGCGCGGTCGACAAAATCAAAATACTTCCAAAAACCGTCAAAAATCAAATTTAAAATAAAAAAAACAAGAGCAAGAATTAATGTTGTTCCCCAAATAATGACGCCGCCCATTGTCGGAGTGCCTTCTTTATGCTTATGAAGGCTTAAGAAAATAGGAGCATCGCTTCTAATTTGCTTTCCGGTTTGGTATTTTTTCAAAATACGGACTAAAAGCGGCGTTAAAATCAAAGCGACAAAAAACGCTGTGCCGCTTAATATTAAAATGCGGATTACTTGAGAAGAAAACATTTTAATTAGTTTCTGTTATTTGATTATCAGAATCAACTATTTGAAAATTGTTGTCAATACAATTTAACAAATTTCGCGCCTCGTCAAAAGCATTCTGCGCTCCGAAAATTATTACAAGAAGCGGCTGATTGTTTCTTCTAAAAAGCGCTACCAAATTTCTGCCGGATTCATCAAGATAGCCGGTCTTCCCGCCAAGAAAATCGGCATTTCCGGCAAATTCATTGATATTTAAAAGGTTTTTGGATTTGCCGGAATTTAATTCAGTTATTTGCATCTGTTTTTGGCTGGTAATTTGAAAAATTTCAGGATGATTGGAATAAATATAATTGACTAATTTCATGAAATCATTGGCAGTTGACTGATTTAAGATGGAAAAACCGGAAGGGCTGTTAAAATTAGTTTCCGACATTTGCAACTCCCCTGCTTTTTCATTCATTAAATCTATAAAGCGCTGCCGACCAATTGATTCCGCCAATGATTCAGCCGCGTCATTGGAAGAAACAACCAGCATTGCCTTTATTAAATCATTGACGCTAAAGACATCATTTTCTTTCAAGCCACCGGAAAGGCCTTCGGCGGTAACGGCGCTGGCGCTTATTTTTATATTTTCGCCTTTTTTAATTTCTTCAATAGCAATAACGGCGGACATTAATTTTGAGACAGAAGCAATGGGCCAGCGATTTTTATCGTTAAATTCAAAAATATTGCCTCTTTGATTTAAATACTTCATTAAAGCGGCTTGAACGCTATCAATAGAGCATTTAATGTCGGCTGATTCACTGATTGGATTTGAGACGTTGGCGAATGACTCGCTGGAAAACACGGAGGCGGATTTCAGAGATTGATTTTTGGAAGAATTTTCCGTTATTTCAATTTTTACAAATTCTGCGGAATCCTGTTTTTTTCCGGCGTCAACTTTAATAAAAAAAGACGAGATGGCAATTATTGAAATAAGAATTAGGGCTTGATATTTCATTGAGATTAGTTTTCTTTTATTGTTTCTTCTTTTGTTTCGATTGGAGTCTCTAGTGGCTGATAATTTGAGCTAAGCTCGCGGTATTTTAAATAATCCGGCAAATCTTCAATTTTAGAAATTCCCAAATGCTTCAGCAAATCAAAGCTAATTTGATAGGAATAGCTCCTGTCGGCTGATTCGGAAACTCTCTCGATTAATCCGCGCATCAATAAATTCCGCAAAATAAAAGAGGAATTGACGCCGCGAAAATAATCTATTTGGGCGCGGGAAATCGGGCCAAGATAAGCGATCAAGGAAACAGTTTCCAATGTGGCGGGCGTAAGATTTTCTTTAAATTCTTCTTTTATGAATTCTTCAAAGAATTTTGAAAATTCCGCCTTGGTCGCAAGCTGGACGCGGATAGTTTTATCAGCTTCTTGAAAAATAAGCCTTAATCCCCTGCCTTCTTCGCTATATTTTTGACTAAGCTGTTCCAAGGCTTCTTTTACAACTTCTTCTTTTTGACTTGAAATTTTGGCGATTTTTTTTATTTCTAATGGTTCGCCGTAAGCAAATAAGATTGCTTCAATGGCGGCAATAATGTTAGTCATTGATTATTTATTTTATCCGATTTCTCTATTATTATATCCGAAAATCTTTCTTCTTGTTCAGCCTTAATAATCTCATCTTTTAGAAGATGGAGCAAGGCCAAAAACAAAACAATTATTTCGGTTTTTGTTCTTTCTTTTGACAAGCTGCTGAATTGCTGAATTCCACTTTCAACTTTCTTGGCAATTTCTTCTATTTTTTCTTCAAGCTTTATCAGTGTTAATTCAATCTTTTCCGATTCAACGGCAAACTTGCTTAAAACGCGAAAGATTTCAGAAATCGATGACTTTAAATTTTCTATTTTTATATTTTCCGCAGGATAAAATATCGGTTCGCGATTTTGAAGATAAGGTCGGGAAATGGAAAAATTTTTAACTTCATAAAGTTCTTTGAATAAAACGATGGCCGGCTTGAAATTAGAATATCTTTTAAGCCGATTTTCCAAATCTTTAATATCGGCCTCCTCTTCGGCTGATATTTCAAGATTCGGCAAAAGAGCTTTTGATTTAATAAGAAGCAAGCGCGCCGCTACCACGATAAAATCAGCCACCAATCTGGGATGAGATCCCTCTATTGACCTAACATAATTCAAAAAATCGGCTGTTACTTCAGCAATGCTTAAATCCGTAATTTCCATTTTTTTCGCCTCAATCAGCTCTAAAAGCTTTTCAAGCGGACCGGAAAATTTTTCAGTTTTTAGCTCATATTTCATAATTTTTACTTTTTATTTGCTACTTTCTACTCACTAATTTGCAATGCATCTTTTGTATAAATATTTTTAGCGTCCCAGAGCATCCAACCATTGACCAATTCCGGAGTGCTGGAAGCGGAATCATAAACCGCTTGAATTTCTCGCTTTATCATTTCCGCGTTGTAGTCGGCTCCTAAATCAAAATCCTGAAGCCAGGGACGAAGTTTAGTTTTTAGGTTATAGGTTTTAGGTGTTAGATTTTCAGTTGAAGTGGAAGTTGATATAGAATTTGCAATCTTTAATTCATAATTTTTTAATCGCTGTAATGCCGATTCCATGGAATATTTTACCACTTCATAGGGATAATTTGCCGGATTTTTATAATTTAAAAAACCACTCGCATAATGTGACGGATAAACCATTGGTGAAATATAATCAAAATATTGATAGGCATTTTCAATTAATTGGCCTATTCCCAAGTCGTCGTTTTGAACCGTGGTAAGTCCAAAGAGGTCGACGGAAAGTTTATCATTTGGCAAATTTTCCCTTAAATATTTAAATAAATTTTTTATTTCATTGCTCTTTAACGTTGTCTTATCCCAGAACGGATAAACCATATCGTTTAAATTGCCGTCGGAAGGAAAACGGATATAGTCAAAATTTAATTCGTCAAAGCCGCGATTGGCCGCGTCTTTGGCAATGGCAATATTATAATCCCATACTTCTTTTGAGGTCGGATCCATCCAAGAAAGTTTTTTATTATCAAGCCAGAGAGTTTTAGGTGTTAGGTTTTGAGTGTTGGGTGTTAGTTTTAAACGGCTATGAATTGCCAAGTCCGGACGAGCATTGGCCAAAACAGGGTCTTGAAAAATAGTGATTCTGGCGATGACATAAATATTTTCGTCGTGAAATTTTTTAATAAGCGAATTAATTTTTGAAATTCTTATTTCTTTTGCTTTATATTTTTCAACTTCAGGCAATTTAATGTCATAAGCCACATATCCGGAAAAATCTTTAATATCAATAACTATGGCATTTAACTCCGTTTCCTTGATAAGTTTTATCAAAGAGTTGACTTTACTAGGAGTGGCGGCGGACCAACTAGTGGCGTAAATAGCTTTAATCGTATTGGGAGGATTTGCTAAAGGTTTTTGCGGTTCAATATCCACATTTTGGTCCACTATTTGCGATGAGGAAGTGTTGGATAAAATCGGCTGATTTTTTTCACTAAAATTCGAAATATTCTTTTTAGATAAAATAAAAAAAGAGCTGACAGCTAAGAGCCCGATAATGAAAAAACCAGTTAAATAGCGCATATTTTCAACATCAATATTAGAATATTTTTCTTGAAATTGAAAGCCCGTTGTGGGATAATTTTGAAATGTCGCTGGCTATTTATCGCAAATATCGGCCTAAAAGCCTTTCTGACCTATTGGGACAGGAAATCATCGTAGAAGTTCTTAGAAATGCCGCTAAATCAGACAAACTAGCGCACGCTTATCTTTTTTACGGACCAAGAGGTTCGGGAAAAACTACAACCGCAAGACTTATTGCCAAAATAGCCAATTGCCAAAGAAGACAAACCGATGAAAAATTCAAAACTCTCGGCGAACCCTGCAATGAATGCCAATTTTGCCAGGAAATAGACGAAGGAAGGGCTTTAGATGTAATTGAAATTGACGCGGCTTCCAACCGCGGTATTGATGAAATAAGGAATTTAAAAGAAGGCATTAAATACTCACCCACTTCTTTTAAATACAAAGTTTATATTATTGACGAATGCCACCAGCTTACCAAAGAAGCTTTTAACGCATTGCTGAAAACCTTGGAAGAGCCGCCGGCTCACGCTATTTTTATTTTAGCGACAACAGAATACGAAAAAATGCCGGCAACGATTATTTCCCGAACCCAAAGATTCCATTTCAAGCGCCTGCCGCTTTTGAAAATCGTTGAGAAATTAAAATCAATCGCGAATGCGGAAAAGATAAAAGCCGATGACGAAGCTTTAGAGCTGATTGCCGCGTCGGCTGAAGGAAGCCTGCGAGACGCCGAATCATTGCTGGAACAAATCGCTTCTTTGGAAGAAGAAAAAATCTCCTTAGATGAAGTGGAAAAAATTATCGGACGAGTCGGATTTTTAAAAACAGCGGGTTTGGCCGAGCTTTTATTGAAAAATAATCTTGAAGGCAGTTTAAACAGCCTTTCGGCAATAAACGAGGGCGGATATAATTTAGTCCAATTTAACAAGGACTTGATTCATTATTTTCGCCGAGTGCTGAGTTTAAAGTTTTCTCCGGCCTTAGAGACGGAATTTAAGAAAGAATTGACGGAAACAGAATTAAACTCGCTAAAAAAACATTCGCAAATTATAAATTCTCCGGCTGATGAGCAAAAAATAATTAATTTAATAAAATCTTTAATCCGCGCTTATACGGAAATGAAATATTCCCCTTTTCCGATAGTGCCTTTGGAGGTGGCGATAATTGAGAATCTTAAATCCTGAGCTCGCCGAAGGATTGAAAATTTAAAGGAAAAATAATATTATTGTATGTCGGGTTTTAATAATTATTATTGCCGGGTCGTCTAATGGTAGGACATGGGCCTTTGAAGCCCAGTATCGGGGTTCGAGTCCCTGCCCGGCAGCCAATTTGTATGAACAAGTTCAATATTTTTATTTTTAGTATTTGCCTTTTATTTTTTATTTCTGCTGTTTGGTATTTTGGCTTTTATAATGTAAAACCCATTGATAAAATTACAATTAACAATCAAAATAATAATATTAACCAGCAAAGCGAGCATATGCCGACCATATTATTAAAAACTAATTTAGGAGACATTAAAATTGAGCTTTTTGAAAAAGACGCGCCGAAAACGGTTGCCAACTTTTTAAAACTCTCCACAGACGGATTTTATAATAGCACAAGATTCCATCGAGTAATTAAAGGATTTATGATTCAAGGCGGCGACCCGAATAGCCGCGATAACAATTGGCTTGATGACGGCATGGGCGGGCCGGGATATAAATTCGAGGACGAGATTAACAGCCATAAATTAGTCAAAGGAATTTTGGCAATGGCTAATAGCGGTCCAAACACCAACGGCAGCCAGTTTTTTATTGTCACTGCAAGCCAAACTCCTTGGCTTGACGGTAAACACACAGCTTTTGGAAAAGTTATTGAAGGAATGGAAATTGTTGATAAAATAGAGAATTTAAAAACATTTGAAAATGATAATCCCCAAGGCCAAGCAACGATAAATTCAGTGGAAATTTGAAGGCAAAAAAATTAGGAAGAAATAAAAAACCCCACTGAAGATGAAACAGTCGGGGCTTTTTTATTGTAATGTGATAAAGGCATTCATTAAGGAGGCGCGAATTTCTTTGCCGTTTCAACTAATTCCGGAAAACTCATATTGATTTTTGAGAAAACAGCATCAGCGCCATTTATAAGAGCATCTACGCCGTCATCTGAACTGACAAAGATGGTTTTTATATGGGGATGAGCCAACTTAATGTATTTTATCAATTCCTCTCCCCTTTTCTTGGGCATCCGGCCATCAGTGATAACTAAATCAAAACCAGAATCTTTAGCCAGAATATTAATGGCTTCTTCGCCATCACTGGCCGATAAAACTTCATAGTTTGCTTCAGTCAAAATGAGTGCGAAAGTCTCCCTGATACTTTCCCAATCATCCACCACCAGTATTCTTTTCTTCATTTTTGTCTCCTTTTTAAGTTGTTTTTAGCTATTTTTGAACTATATTAATTATAAATAGAAATTAAAAATAAGTCAATTATAAAATTGGCGTTTTATTTTTCGATGGATTTCTGTTAAAATAATTTTATGCCCTCAGAAATTTTGGATTTAGCAATAGTTATTTTAATTGCCAGCGCTTTAGGTATTGCGGCAAAATTGCTCAAGCAGCCGATTATTTTGGCATATTTAGCCGCCGGAGTTGCAATTGGTTATTTCGGTTTTTTTAATCTTGCCGACAAAGAAGCTTTTCGCATATTTTCCGATTTAGGAATAATGTTCTTGCTGTTTTTAGTCGGCTTGGAAATTAATTACACTTCGCTGCGGCTGGTGGGAAGAGCTTCTTTTTTTATAGGCATCAGCCAAATTATTTTTACTTTTGTCATCGGCCTTATTATTTCACTTTTATTCGGATTTAATTATCTCCACAGTTCTTATATTGCCATTGCTCTGACATTTTCCAGCACCATTATCGTGGTCAAACTGCTTTCGGAAAGGAAAGATTTAAACAGCTTATACGGCAAAATCAGCGTTGGCTTGCTTTTAGTGCAGGATTTTATCGCGATTTTGCTTTTAGTTGTCTTAGCCGGAATTGATTCTGGAAAAGGCATAATGATTAACGATATAGTTTTAACAGTTGCAAAAGCCGCCGGATTGTTTGTTTTAATGTTTTATCTCGGCAAAAAAGTTTTTCCTTTAATTTTTGATAAAATCGCCCATTCACAAGAGCTCTTGTTTTTAACCAGCCTAGCCTGGCTTTTTATTGTTGCTTCGGGCGCAGAAAAATTAGGATTTTCCATTGAAATCGGCGGATTTTTAGCCGGCTTGGCCTTGGCCAATTCTGCAGAAAATTTCCAGATTGCCAGCCGCGTCAAACCGCTAAAAGATTTTTTTATTTTGGTGTTTTTTGTGATTTTAGGGTCGTCGCTGATATTTTCCAATTTTTCCGGCTTAATTTTCCCGATAATAGCTTTTTCACTTTTTGTTTTAATCGGAAACCCTTTAATTGTTTTGGCGATTATGGGAATCATGGGCTATCGAAAAAGAACCGGTTTTTTAACCGGCATCACGATTGCCCAGATTTCGGAATTCAGCCTGATTTTGGCGGCTTTAGGATTAAAATTAGGGCATCTTAATGAGGGAATTGTGGCTTTAATTACCGCAGTGGGCATTATTACCATTACTTCTTCCAATTATCTTTTCTTTTACGCGGAAGAAATTTTCCTAAAGATTTCCCCGTATCTTTCAATATTCGAACGGAAAAAAATAAAAGAAGACGACTCTTTGATTAAAGAATTCCATAAGCCGATTGTTTTAATCGGTTGTCATCGCACCGGCCAGAGCATTGCCTATAATTTACCCAAAGAAGATTTATTGATTATTGATTTTGACCCGGAAATAATCACCCAATTAAGAAAACAGGGCTATGATTATATTTTCGGCGATGCCAATGATTCAGAAATTTTCGAGAGGGCGAATTTTAATGAAGCAAAACTTGTGATATCAACCAGTCCGGAACTAGACGATAACTTAAACTTGCTTGGCCAGCTTAAAATGCTTCAAAATAGAAAGAGAATAAAGGTTATTGTCCGCGCAAGAACAGAAAAAGAAGCCCAAATTTTATATAATAGCAACGCTGATTATGTGCTTTTGCCGCACTTTACCGCCGGACAATATTTGAGCAAAACGATAATTTTAGATCCGGAAATGGATATTTTAGAGCAATTAAAAACCAGAGATTTGGAAATGATTGAAAAAATAAACCACAATATTTAGCTTATTGGCTAAATATGCAAATATCTTCTTATGGCGATGCTTGAGGAAATAATTCCCAAGCTAATCCCAAAAATAATTTGATAGCCTGGCAAAATAATTGAATTAGAAACAATATAATTCCAAAGATTCATCTCGGGAATAAAAATTTCCACGTAATGCGAGGTGTAATAAACAAACGGAACAATAAACAAAAAACTTAAGAGTCCGGAAATAATCCCGTAAATCAATCCCTCAACGATATAGGGGCCTCTGACGAAAAAATTAGAAGCGCCAACCAGCCTCATAATGCCGATTTCTTCGCGATTGGAATAAATCGCAAGGCGAATCGTATTGAAAGTTATTAAAACGGCAATTGAAGCGAAAATAATCGTTGAAAGAAATCCAAGATTTTTAAATGTGTCAATAATTTTTATCAGCCGGTTAATTACCGTGGCATTTTTGGCATAGGAAATTTTTTCTATGGAGCTTTTATAAATATCCTGTTCCAAATATGTATTTATCGCCTGATAATTTTGAGGGTCATAAGCTTTGATATTTAGCGAAGCGGCCAAAGGATTCTCGCTTAATTCTTCCAATGCCGCGGAAATTGTTTCATCTTCCTTGTGGCGGCTGCGGAAAATTTCCAGAGCTTTGTCTTTGGAGATATAATCAGCTTTTTTTACTTCAGTCATCGCCTCAAGAGAGCTTTTGATTTTTAAAATTTCATCTTCAGAAGCTTCGCCTTTAAAATAAACACTAATGTCAATTTTATCCTGAAGCGAATTAAGAGCGGTTTGGGTGACAACGTTGGCGATTATCAATCCTTCAAAAACCAAAAGCGCTAAAATCATAACAACAATCGTGGCCGTGGAAAGCCATCCGTTACGCCAAAATCCTAAAAATCCGTATTTTATTATGCGTGATAGCGCGGTAAACATAAAATAGTAGTAATAATTATGTTAATGAATATTTTCCCCTTTCTTCATCTCCGATTATTTTCCCGTCCTCTAAAATAATAACTCTTTTTTTCAATTCATTTACAATATCTTTATTATGGGTTGCTAAAATAATGGTTGTCCCCAATTCATTGATTTTTAAAAGAATTTTAATAATTTCAGCGGTGTTGACAGGATCAAGATTTCCCGTTGGCTCATCGGCAATCAAAACATCAGGGTGGTTAATCATGGCGCGGGCAATGGCCACTCTTTGTTTTTCTCCGCCAGAAAGCTCCCGGGGGAAATTATACATTTTATTGGAAAGCCCGACCATTTCTAAGGCTTGGGGAACAAATTCTTTAATTTCCGCCTGCGGCCGGCCGGCAACTTCGAGCGTAAAAGCAACATTTTCAAAAGCGGTTTTATTCGGCAAAAGCCGGAAATCTTGGAAAATTACGCCCAAATGACGGCGCAGATAAGGCAGTTTACTGGATTTTACTTTATTTACCTCATAAGAGCCAATAGTAACTTTGCCTTTATCCGGTTTTTCTTCGCCTGTTAATAATTCAATAATTGTTGATTTTCCGGCGCCTGATTTGCCGACAATGGAAACAAATTCTTTCGCGTTAATGGTAAAACTGACGTCTTCCAAGGCGTTAGAAGTATGGTGATTTATTTTATAAATTTTAGAAACGTTTTGAAATGTAATCATTACTTCGTTAAATCAACGAATAACAAATCTGTACGAATAAACGAATATACTAATTTTAATGTTAACTTGTTTCGAATTCGTTTGTTCGCAAATTCGCAATTTATTCGCTATTCGCTGATTTAATTATATCTCACTTTCAATAAACATATCAATATTCCCATCAAGAACATCGTCAACTTGAGACGTTTCAATATTGGTACGATGGTCTTTTACCAATTTATAAGGATTTAAAACATAGGAACGGATTTGATTTCCCCACTCCGGCTTTATTTTAACGCGCAATTGCGATAATTCTTTAGATTTTGTATCTTCCATTAATTTAATCAATTTGGATTTTAATATTTTCATCGCCCGTTCGCGATTCTGGGCCTGAGAGCGTTCAACGCGGGAAGAAACGGCGATATTTGTCGGCAAATGCACAATACGCACGGCTGTTTCCACTTTATTGACATTCTGGCCGCCCGGACCTCCGGCCCGGGAAAATTCTATTCTTAAATCATCGCTTGGAATTTCAAATTTACTTTCATCAATTTCCGGAAGCTCGGGCAAAACTTCCACTAAAGCGAAAGAAGTGTGCCTTTTTTTCTCCGGTGAAAATGGAGAAATTCTGACTAAGCGATGAACTCCAATTTCTTTTTTCAAAAATCCGTAGGCATAATCGCCTTTTGCTTCGATTGTGATGTTTTTTAAAGGATGACGGCCGGTTTTCGACTGATATTCTCCGCGACTTTCATCAACCACTTTTGTTCTCCAGCCGCGATGCTCGCAAAATTTTCGATACATTTCATAAAGCA
>MGIQ01000008.1:24143-50130 GCA_001793825.1 Candidatus Wolfebacteria bacterium RIFCSPLOWO2_01_FULL_38_11 | reverse complement strand
GCGTCATCGCCTCCGGCGCCGGAAAAAATTGAAATAATCGCCGACTGCTTGTCGTATTTTCCGGACATCATTTGTTTTATTTCAATTTTTTTAATTTTATTGGAAATCAATTTAAGATCTTTCTCAGTTTCTTTTTCCAATTCGGGGTTATCCAATGATATTTGAGAAATTTTTTCTTCTGCGTTTTGCAGTCCTTTTTCGATTTCTTCGTAAAATTCAAGAATATCGCGAAGCTGACCGGCTTCTTTGTTTTTTTGCTCGGCCAATTGCCTGTTTTTCCATAAATTCTGAGTGCCTAATTCAGCCTCAAGTTCATTAAGATGTTTTTTAATTCCTTCTATGCCAAGTTTCACAGCCAAGTTTTTGGCCGTTTCTTTCAAATTATTTAATTCTTTAGTTAATTCGTTGATCATACATGTTTTTGGAGCCAGAGGTGAGAATCGAACTCACGTTTATCGCTTACGAAGCGACTGTTCTACCACTGAACTACTCTGGCATAAAAGAATAAGACAATAAAATATCTTATACAAAATAAAAAAGCCCTTTAGGACTTTTTTATTATAACATTATTATATAAGATTTTCTACAAGCGATTATTGGCTAGATTTTATGCGGTTCGTTTAATAATCGGCTCAGCTGTTAAATTATCCCCTTAATCTTCTTAAAATTTCGTCTTCCACTTCTTGGCGGTCCCGGCCGAATTTAACGCGCGATAATTCTTTTATTTTTTCCGCCAATTCTTCATTGCTTCTTTTTACAAGAAGAGTTTTTATATTAAACGGCTTGGCTGTTTTGCCAGCAGTCAAAATTTTCACATAGGCGCTGTAATTATCGATATTAACCAGATCATTTTGGCTGAAAACCGGTTCAAATTGCTTTATTAAAAATTCCGCGTCAGTGGCGCCAACCCGAAAAGCGATGATATTGCCGACATTGCCGAATACCGCATCGCGGATATTTTCCGTCAGTTGAGCGATAAATTGGTGAGCAATAGTCAGATTAAGCCGGTATTTTCTGGCTTCGGATAAAATAATAGCAATGGATTCGGTGGTAAAATTCTGAAATTCGTCAATATAAAGATTAAAATCACGGCGCTTTTCTTCCGGCGAGTCAACGCGGGAAAGCGCGGCCATTAAAATTTTTCCGACAATAATCATGCCGAGCAGATTAGCATTTAAATCGCCTATCCGACCCTTGGACAAATTAACCAATAGAATTTTCCCCTCATCCATGATTTGACGAAAATCAAAGGCTGATTTTGTCTGTCCGATAATCGGACGGATATAATCATTGGCGGTAAAATTATTGAATTTAGAAGTAATATAGGGAGCCATATTTGAGATTGACGCTTCTCCGCTTACTTTTGAAGCTTCTTTTTCCCAAAAATCAAGAACAACGGGATTTGTTATTCGAGATAATTTTCTTTTCCTAAATTCCAGGTCAGAAAAAATCCGAGGAACTTCCATTAAAGTCGCCGGTTCATTTATTGCGTCTTCCATCAGAAGCAAAAGAGTGTTTCTCATATATTGCTGGAAAACCGGACCAAGGGCTTCGCCGCTTTCCGGAAAAAGCTTATAAAAAATTCCCAGTATTTCATCCACAATAAAAGTTTTTTGTTCCGGCCGTTCAAAATCATATTCCAGCATATTCAATCCCAATGGCCGCCAAAAATCCGAAGGGTCGAAAATAATAACATCATCAATCCGATTTTTGGGAATAAGACCCAAAATTTTTTCTATTAAATCTCCGTGAGGATCAATAACCGCAACGCCTTTTCCTTGTTCTATGTCTTCGATTGACATAAATCTTAAAAGGTTTGATTTACCAGTGCCGGTTTGACCAGCAATATAAATATGGCGGCGGCGATCGTCTTCCGTGATATAAACCGGTGATTTCTCGTTTCTAAAAGAAGTTTCACCGATTAATACGCCTGATTTTGGCAAAGCGGCCGGCGGAGCGGCTTCCTTGGCCTTTAACCATTCAATTTTTGGAACATCAGAAGAAATTGTCGGGAAATGAAACATACTGGCAAGTTCTTCCGTGTTTAAAATTATTGACTGGTTATCATCAAATTCCCGAAATGAAAATTGATAAATGAGATTTTTGGGATTGCGAGGTCTGACAATTCTAAATTCCTGGCGGCGAGGGGCGGAAAATTGCTGATATCCGCCGACAATGCTTTCCAAAATGGAGTCAGTCTGATATTGGCTGGCGGCGGAAACAATTATTCGAGCGTTGATTGACAGAAGAGGTTTTGACAATTTTTCTTCCAATGATTTTATCGCTTCATCATCGATTATTTTATTTTCCTTTTCTTCTCCTTTTTTCGGCGGATTTAAGGCTTTTGTCACGTCTTTCCACTTAATAAACTGAGAAGTTCCTAAAATATCTTCAAAGTTTTTCCCTTTTTTAAGATTTTCAATAAATTTAAAAATTGATTTTTTGATTGATTTGGGAGCGGGTCTTGCAATAATCTGAATTGCCGCGCCCTCGCCTACCTCGTTTATTTTGGAAAGACCGCTTAAAATCGGCGCGAAGGTGTCGACTCCGGCCTCAGCATAAGTTCTAATGGGCAGAGCATAGGACAAGGATTGCTTGAGATAGACGCCCGAATTGACGCCAACGGGATTAAAAATATTGTAATCATCAACTAATTCAATTTGCGACTCTTTCCATAAACCTTCGATTTGGCGGCTTACGAATTCGATTGATTCTTTCGGCACAGAAACATAAAAATGAATTTCTTCCCCAATATGATGAACAGCGGCTTCAAGGAGAAAAGGAGATTTTAATCCGGCTAAAATTCCAAAAAGCTGGCTGGAAAAATTTACCTCGTCTTTCCAGCCGGAGGATGCGCTTCCGGCGCTTTCGGAGGAAAAATCTTTCGCTTGTTTTTGGGGGAGCCGAACCAAGAGAAGCTTTAAATTGAGAGCTTCAGTTAAGCGTTTTTGCCTTATTATCCTTAAATAAAAAAATGACGCGACAAGAGAGCAGGCAATAATAAGAAAAAAAAGTACGATTAATATTCCCATACGCTTTCTTTTAATGTCTTTTCCTTAATCTCTTCAAAAAAATCTTTTACCACTTCCAATATTATGACTTTCGCGAATATCTCTTTTAAAAGAGTCGGAGGAGCATCGATTAATGTCTGAGAAATAATTTTCTCCAAAATTGATTTTATTTTTCCCTTTTCTTTTTCATCGGGCAGTTCTTTTCTGCTGCCTATCAAAGGTTCTATACCTTCAACAATTCTAATATTTAATTGATTTGCAAAATAATCGATTTTTTCTTTTCTTTCTTTCTCAAATTGTGATAAAAAATTATTTGGTTCTTTTTCTTTGGGAGCCGGTTTTTTTTCCGGTTCGCTTCCCTTATTTTCATTAAAACGGGCACAGGTTAAAAAATGATTGGGAAGAACATCGCCGCATTCAGGACAAAAATTTTTCTCTTTGATTGGAATATTTTCAAAACTCATGCTCTTTATATTAATTTTCTTTTTTGAAGCTCTTCGTGGAGCTTATCAACCAATACATCGTGAAAAGCGTCTAAAACAAAAGCGCTGGATTTAGCGGCATCTTTAATTGTTTTTTCAATACCTTGATGAAGAGTCTGGTCAATCAGTTTTTCCACTTCAAGTTTTATTTCCGATGGAGAATTATTGAGATAATCCGGAAGAATTTGATTAACTGCATTTTGATTTTGCTGGCTTTGCCGCGCCTCCATATTAGGGCTGATAATCGGCTGAATTGATTGCTTTATTAATTCTTTATCGGAAAAATCCTTATTTTCCGGCAAATTGCGCTTTTGAGAAATTTCTCTGCTTAATTTTTGGATATCCGCTTCCAACGCGCTATGTTCAAAGTTTGTGTTAACCATGATAAAATAAATTCATTATGGAAAAATTAAAATCTGTGGTCAGTAATCAGTGGATAGCTCTCGCCTTGATTATAATTATAGCTGCTTTCTTGAGGCTATACAATATTGGCGAGCTTCCGCCCGGACTCTATCCGGATGAAGCAATGAACGGCAACAACGCGCTAGAAGCATTAAGCGCCAATGGAAGTTTTAAATTTTTTTATCCGGAAAATAACGGACGGGAAGGATTATTTATCAATATTCAAGCAATGTCGGTGGCAATTTTCGGCAATGAGCCTTGGGCTTTGCGACTGGTAAGCGCTCTTTTTGGAATTCTTACGGTTTTAGGCGTTTATTTTTTAACCAAGGAATTTTTTTATAATAAAAGTCCGCATACTCGGAAAATCGCCTTGCTTTCCTCATTTTTTTTAGCAACAAGTTTTTGGCACATTAATTTCTCCCGCATCGGTTTTCGGGCAATAATGGCGCCGTTTTTTTTAATTTGGGGAATTTATTTTCTGCTACTGGCGTTTCGTCAAATAAAAGAACAAAAATCTCCCAAATTTTATATTCTAAGCTCTATATTCTCCGGAATATTTTACGGCTTGGGAATGCATTCTTATATTGCCTACAGAGCAACGCCTTTATTAATATTATTAATTATCGGTTATTGGCTGTTTGCCAATTGGGATTTGCGAAAAGAAATTATTAAAATTTTCGCTGTTTTTTCCATTTTTGCTTTTCTGGTTTTTTCTCCTTTGGGAATTCATTTTCTGAAAAATCCGGCTGATTTTTTCGGAAGAACAACTCAAGTTTCCGTATTTAGCTCAGAAACTCCGATGAAAGATTTGGGAATGAATATTTTAAAAACTCTGGGAATGTTTAATTTTTCCGGAGATTACAACTGGCGGCATAATTACGCCGGAAGGCCGCAGATTTTCTGGCCAGTAGGGATATTATTTATAATAGGCATTATTTACGGGATGATAAAAATATTTAAAAAATCAATTATTAAAGAAAATAATCAACGATTTGAATTTTTAATCTTATTTTCTTGGCTGATTATTGTCAGTTTGCCGACGGTTATTTCCAATGAGGGTTTGCCTCATGCGTTAAGAGCGATATTGATGATTCCGCCGGCATTTATTTTGGCCGGCCTTGCTGGAATTTGGTTTTACGAAAAAATCAGCGAAAAACTGCAAAACTCGCTTAAATTTAAAAAAATTTTCCTTATCACTTGTTTTTTAATACTTTTTCTTTTGGTTGTTGAAGCTTATACCACCTACTTTATCCTTTGGGGAAAAAGCGAACACACTCCAGGCGCCTTTGCCGCGGATTATGTTGAACTTGGACGAGAATTAAAAGCTTTGCCGAAAGAATTACCAAAATATGTGATTGTCAAAGCCAATGGAGTTAATGTGCGGGGAATTCCAATGCCAACGCAGACAATAATGTTTATTACTGATACTTTCACATCGGAGAAACAAAAAGAAAAAAATCTTTATTACTTATTGCCCGACCAAATAAAGCAAATTCCGCAAAACAGCTATTCTACGGAATTGAAGTAGATTTAAACCACCTGCACGATTAAAAGATTGGTGGAACCGGCTTTACCGAAAGGAATGCCGGCGCCAATGACAACTTTATCTCCGATTTTAGCTATTTTATTTTTTACCGCGATTTTTTTTGCTTCTTCAATCACTTCGGAAATTTCTTTAAAATATTTTATCAACATTGGCTGGCATCCGAAGCTTAATGACAATTGATTGTAAGTTTTTCTATTTGGAGTCAAGGCAATAATCGGCTGTTTCGGCTTATAACGGGAAATCATTCTGGCGGCATTGCCGTATTCGGTTAAAGCAATAATCGCTTTCGCGCCGATGTTATGAGCCGCCGTAACAATGCCGTAGCTGATCGAATCATTGATTGATTTCGGCAAAAGATGAGCGTGTTTTAAAATTTCTTCGTGATCGTAATTTTCTTCCGTATGGCGGGCGATACGAGCCATGACGCTTACCGCTTCAATCGGATAATTTCCCAAAGCGGTTTCTTCAGAAAGCATTACGGCATCTGTGCCGTCTAAAATCGCATTGGCAACATCATTGACTTCGGCTCTGGTTGGCACGGGATTTTTAATCATTGAATCCAGCATCTGAGTTGCGGTAATGACCGGCTTTCCGGCATAATTGCATTTTTTGATGATATTTTTTTGCAAAATCGGCACGTGTTCGGCCAACATTTCAACCGCCAAATCTCCTCTTGCGACCATTACGCCGTCAGCGGCTTTTATAATTTCATCAAGATTTTCTATAGCTTCTTTGGTCTCGATTTTGGCGATAATTTTAATATTTGTTTTAGCCTTATTTAAAATATTGCGAAGTTCCAGAATATCGGACGGCTTGCGGACAAAAGAAATCGCCATAAAATCAACCTTATTTTTAATGCCGAATTTAATATCTTCTCTGTCTTTTTTGGTTAAAGAAGAAATTCTTAAATTGGAATCCGGAAAATTAACTCCTCTTCTGCCTTTGATTTCTCCTCCGACAATAATTTTACAGCGGATTTCATTACCTAAAATTTTTTCAACCTTGAGTTCGTTTTTTCCGTCATTTAAAAGAATTCTTTCGCCGGATTTAATTTCTTTGGGAAGATTCGGATAATTGATAAAAACCTTTTTCTCATCGCCGACGCACTTATTTGCAGTCAAAATAAAAGTTTGGCCTTTTCTTAAAATAATGCTTTCGCTATAAAAATCTCCGATTCTAATTTTCGGACCGGAAAGATCCTGCAAAATTGCAATTGGTTTATTTATCTTTTTAGAAACTAAGCGCGCTAAATTTATGCGATTTAAATGCTCTTTGTAATTTCCATGGGAAAAATTAAGCCGCACAACATCCATACCGGCCAACGCCAATTCTTCCATTGATATTTTATTTTCCGTTGCCGGACCGATAGTGGCCACGATTTTTGTTTTTTTAATCATATTAAGCAAGCTCTTAGTTTAAATCAATTCTGACATTTTTCAATATTTATTCTCTTTGACGTAAAAGCGATAAGGTTTATTTGCCCATTTTCCGGTATAATCAACACCAATTCGTTTGCCTTTAATTATTTGCGATTTTTTTATTTTAATTCCCCTGTCCTCAATCCATAAGCCGGTTTTTTTATTAGCTAATTTTCCATTAAATTTCCTGTTTATTTTTAAAAATTTTGTCAGGCGGGCAGGACCTTTTATTTCTCTGGTTCCACGAATTAAAATTGCGGCGGGATAATTTTTAGGACCAGTGACCATATTTAGCATATAGTGCATTCCATAAGTGAAATAAACATACCACTTACCGGATTCTTCAAACATTATTTTATTTCGCTCGGTTTTTCCCCGGCTGGCGTGCGAAGCTAAATCATTAAAGCCGTCGTAAGCTTCAACCTCGGTAATGATTAACTCAATTTTTTTGTTTTTATATTTTCTCACTAAAAACGTGCCCAAAAGCTCTTGAGCGACAATTAAAGTGGAACGATTGAAAAATTTTTGAGATAAAATTTTATTCATTTCAAAGGTGTAACAAAATATAAACGATCGTTCATATTTTGTTACAATGTTTTAAATAAGGCCTTATCCGTGTCGAATAACTATTATATCTCCGTCTTGAACAATATATTCCTTTCCTTCTATTCTAAGCCAACCTTTTTGTTTGGCGCTATTCCAAGAGCCGGCTTCTAATAATTTTTGCCAATCTATAACTTCGGCGCGGATAAATTTCTTTTCAAAATCGCTGTGGATCGCTCCGGCGGCCTCGGGCGCTTTAGCGTTTTTCTTAATAGTCCAGGCTCTTGTTTCATCTTCGCCGGTGGTGAAAAAACTTATCAGTCCCAAAATTTCGTAGGTTTTTTTGATTAATTCTGCGATATTTGAGGCGCTGGATAAATCAACAACCAAATAATCGGCGCCTAATGATTTTATTCTATTTTTTAATTCTTCACTGACATCGGATTCTTTGCCATTTAAAAGATATATTTGCTTTTTTGAAGTAAGTAAATTCAATTCTTTGGCAATTGGCTGATTCAATATTTCTTCGCCAAGACCAACAACCAGATTATTTTTTTCTAGACACTCTTTTATTTTTTTTAAAATTTCCAAATCTTTTATTTTTTGCCTGTCCCCGTTTCTGGCTTCTGTTTCCAATTTAGAAAATCTTTTTTCCACGGTATCAAGGTCTTTTAAAACAAGCTCTGTATTAATAATTTCCAAATCCCTGATGGGATCAACTTTTTCCTCAACATGAATAATCTCACTGCTTTCAAAAACGCGGACAACTTCAACAATAGCGCTCACTTCTCTGATATGAGACAAAAATTGATTACCTAAGCCTTCGCCTTTATAAGCTCCCCTAACAAGGCCGGCAATATCATAAAATTCAACCACGGCTGGAATAATTTTTTTGGAATTGCTTAATTTTGCCAATTTCTCCAAACGCTCATCGGGAACAGCGACAATGCCGATATTGGGGTCAATAGTGGCAAAAGGATAATTAGCAATATTTATTTCCTGATTAGTCAGTATTTTAAACAAAGTTGATTTGCCGACATTGGGCAAACCGACGATTCCGATAGATAGTTTCATAACAATTGAATCTAACAAATTTTTACGGATAAAAAAAGGGCTGAATAAAAACACGCGGCTTAATCAGCCGCGCTTGTTTTATATTGACTATTTTTTTATGAAGATTGTAAAGCAATTGCTCCACAAGAATAGCCGTATAATATCGATTCCTTAATTCAAAATAAAACTGCTCCGAGAAAAGATCATTATCTATCTTCTCAAACTTTGTTGTCGAAAGCCTCTTTAATTTAACTTTCATTAAAGATATATCTCTCTCAAAAACATCTTTAAGATTATCTAATCCTTTTATTTCAGAAAGGGCCGAATATTTATTCTTTGCCGCTTCTTTTTGTATTTTATTTATTTCATTTACCACTAATCGGCTCATTTCCATAACTGCCTGACAAGCCTGAATAAAATCTTTTCTTTTTATTTCGTTTTCCCCAAGGATGGCTGGACTGTTATCTATTGATTTAGCATCATATTTTTTTGCCCCCAACTGTGGTTTCACAAAATCATTCGTATCATAAGAACTTTCATTCATCTTATAAACTTTTATGGACATGGAAACAAGAGTTGTAAAAGAAATTATAAAAAAGAGAAGTGTAAGAATTAGACAAGTTCTTTTTCTCATATCTCCCCCCTTTTTTGGTGGTTCTATCTATATATCTTATTTATATTAAAAAGAGCTTTTATTTCTTTTAGAATACAATAATTAATCCAGTCTGTAAAGTTTACTTTGCTTATTATTCTAATTATAATATATTTATGGGCTCAGTTGAACAAATAAAATCTTATAATGAAAGCGATGAGAATAAAAAAGAAAATCTTTTATCGTCTCTGCCCGAAGAACTAAGAGAACGCTGGGAAGACGCTCTCCCAGAAGATATTCAAAAAGTTCTTGAAACCAGAAGTGTTTTGGGGTACGAAACAATAAAGGGATATCATGTGTCTGATGTGGATTTACCGATTGGTTCTTATTTAATTCCCGGTCCCAACGCGGAGGGCAAATTATTTTATAGTGAAGACGTTAAAAATTTATACGGCCGGCATGGAAGCGGTTTCATATACATCATTGAAGGCGGTCCGGATAATCTTGCTATTGACAAAAATCTCGGCTGGAAAATTTATAAAGGAAAAGCAAAAATTATAGATAAGATTCCAATTATTCCCGAAAATCTTGAAAAACTTGGCGCTGGATTCGCCAAATGTGAATACCGCTAATAAGTCAATATTTTCCCAGTCCCGTTTTCAATTCCCTTATTATTTCTTCCGGCAAAGGTTCTCCTTGTTTGGTCATTCCCGGATAGCGCCAAGCGGATATTATTTTTCTGCGCGTTTTTGTTTCCTGAATCATTACCCAGATTTCTTGAGTCCATTTTTGCTTATTTGCCACGGTTCTAATAGAGGCGGGCTGCATCATGGCAATGGTATTGGGGGCAATTCCCTCTTCTATCCGATAAGGAGAATGCAAAACGCGGCGGATGCGCTGCTCTGATAATTTATAAAAACTCATTTTTCCTTTAGCATGAGTTGTCCACAATAATGTTTTTGCTTTATTGATTATCGGCATTATATAATTAGATTATATGATAAAATTACAATCTTTTCTCCAATATTTTTTCCTCGGCATAATCGTTCTTTTCTCTTTTTTATTAATGCTGAATTCTTCAATGAAAGAAGCGGCGATTATGGACGAATTGGCCCATATTCCGGCTGGTTACGGATATGTCAAATATTTTGATTTTCGGCTTAATCCCGAACACCCTCCTTTGGTAAAAGCTTTGGCGGCTTTCCCGCTTTTATTCCAAGATTTAAAGTTCCCAACTGATAAATCAGCTTGGCAATCTGAAATTAACGGCCAATGGGCTGCGGGAGCGCAATTTCTTTATGAATCCGGCAATGATGCCGATAAAATCATCCGCTGGTCGCGCGTAGGGCCGATGATTCTGACCTTAATTCTGATAATTTTTATTTATTTCTGGTCAAAAGAATTGATCGGACGATGGTGGGCGTATTTGCCGACATTTATGTTTGCTATTTCGCCTGCTGTTTTGGCGCACGGACATTACGTGACAACTGATCTTGCCGCGGCTCTGGGAATATTTATAGCCACTTATTATTTCGTTAAATTGCTTATCGAGCCTTCACAAAAACATCTTATTTTCGCCGGCTTGGCTTTTGGTCTTGCCCAGCTGATGAAATTTTCGGCGGTTCTTTTAATTCCTTTTTTCTTATTTTTAATTGTCGTGCTTTACATTTGGAAAATTCATAATGAATGGGCAGATACAGCTTTTTGGGCGCGGCCTAAAAAATTCTTTATCAGAGCATTAAGATACCTTAAAAATATCGCTTTGGTTTTCATTATCGGATATGCCTTGGTTTATGCGGTTTATTTTATTTTTACCATTAATTATCCGATTGAAAAGCAATATAGCGACACAAAATTTATTTTGGGCTCTTTTGCAGGCGAGCCAGACCTAAAATTGGAAACCTGTAAAATTTCTTCAAATATTCCTGTCGCGCGCCGAGTAAGATGCTTGGCAGAAGTAAATATCTGGATGTCGGGAAATAAAATTTTCCGGCCAATGGCGGAATATATGCTTGGAGTTTTAATGGTGATGCAACGCTCCTCAGGCGGAAATACCGGATATTTCCTTGGAGAAGTTTCAGCAGCCGGCTGGTGGTATTATTTCCCGACTGTATTTGCCTTAAAAGAAGCATTGCCTTCTTTGATATTGATTTTTACGGGTTTGGTTTTAACTCTTTGGCATATTGGAAAACGAATCATTTCCCGCGGTTCGAAATTAACTATGCTGTTTGATTATATCGGCACGCATTTTCCGGAATTTTCAATGATTTCTTTTGTTATTTTTTACTGGATTTACAGCATCAAAAGCCCGCTTAATATCGGATTCCGGCACATTTTGCCGACGGTGCCTTTTATTTATATTTTAACCGCTTCGGCAATTAAGAAATGGTTCAACTACGACATTGTTTTTGAAGGAAAAAATATTTTGAGGGAATTTTTCAATATGACCGGCAAAATAATGAAAATGTCCGCGGGAGGATTGATGCTTACTCTTTTATTGATTTGGTATTTATTGGAAACATTGACTGTTTCGCCCCATTTTCTTTCTTATTTTAACCAATTAGGCGGAGGATTATGGGGCGGATACAAATATGTGACTGATTCGAATTATGACTGGGGGCAAGATTTAAAATATTTGGAGAATTTTGTAAATGAAAATAAAATTCAGAGAATCGCGGTTGATTATTTCGGAGGCGGCAGCGCCAGATATTACTTTGGACAAAAGGCGGAATATTGGGGGTCATCTCGAGGCAATCCAAGTGACTATGGCATTAATTGGATAGCTATATCGGTTAATTCCCTGCAAGGCGCGACTGGCAAGCTACACGAAGGCCAATTGCGAGATCCTAAAGATGAATATAGGTGGCTACAAAAAATCAAAAATATCCATAATCCCGACGCAAAAGCCGGAACTTCAATTTTTATTTATAAACTCAAATAAATATTAATACCAAGGAGAATCTTATTTTAATTTATAAAATGCTCTGTTTTCCACGCGCAAGTCAATATATTCAATTTTATTCCAGCCGGTTTTCTTTAACGACTGCAATGTGGCGATTGATAAATTGGGGTCAATTCTCAAGCTAAAATAAATTTTTGGGTATAGAGCAGATTCGGTTGAAATCTCCTGCGAACTCAACTCGCTAAGCTGAAATGTTCTAATATTTATTTCTAATTTCTCCAAAACTCCGAATATTTTCGAAAGATTTTGAAATAAATATCCGCTAATCGCCAAATCGCCAATTTTTAAGTCCCTTCCGGAAAAATCATTGATTTTATAAATCATTTCTCCTTCAACTAACGGCGCTTTTTCAAAAATTAATCCATATTTGTCAAACCACCAGCAATTGCTGGGATTTTGACCGGAAAGACACCAAATTCCAAATTTTTCCCTGTCGCTGATTTTGATTTTTACTTCGCGGTTAAGATAATCTTTTTCAATAGAAAATTCGGAGATGTGAGGCTGACTTTTTAAAAATTCTTCCGAATTTTCCCAAACTAAAATATTATCCGTTCCCAAAATCGCTTTGATTTTCGACTGACCGGCTAGAAATATTTTATATTTTCCTATTATTTTTTGGGTTTCAGATTGATTAATATTTAATTGGACTACCTCGATATTCTTTATTTTAAAAATATTTGTCTGGATAAGGAGGTATAGAGCAAAAACGATTAAAAGAGAGAAAAAAATAATGGTTGAATAAGCCTTAAACTTAAAAGCAAGGCGTTTTCTTTTTCGCTGTTTTTCAGCAATTATTTCCATTTTTAAGAAATTGTTTTAAATCCGGCGTATTTCTGAAGAACTTTTGGCACTAAAATTGAGCCGTCGCTTTGCTGGTAATTTTCCATTATGGCTATCAGCATCCGGCCGATCGCAAAAGCCGTGCCGTTTAACATATGAACATGCTGTTTCTGACCATCCTTTGATTTGTATTTTATATTAAGCCTTCGAGCTTGAAAATCAGTAGTATTGGAAGCGGAATGAGTTTCACGATAAGTTTTTTGCGAAGGCAACCAAACTTCAATGTCATATTTAGCCGCAGCCGAATCGCCCAAATCGCCAGTGCAAATATTTAAAACGCGATAAGGAAGATTAAGCCCTTGTATTAATTTTTCTTCAAGAGACAGAATCAACTTGTGTTCTTTTGCGGAATCTTCCGGAGTTGTTATGGAAAACATCTCAACTTTGTCAAACTGATGAAGACGCAAAATTCCTTTTGTATCTTTTCCGTATGAGCCGGCTTCTCTTCTAAAGCAGGAAGAGAAAGCCAGATAGCGGCGTGGCAAATCTACATCATTAAATACTTCATCCATATGCATGGGACCAACAGCCTGCTCAGAAGTGCCGATTAAATATAAATTGTCTTTTTCTAAAAAATAAATTTCTTCTCCGCCGCGCTCAACATAACCCATTGCCCGCATAGCTTCAGGTTTTATCATTGCCGGCGGAATAATTGGAATAAATCCCTCTTTAGTAATTATGTCTAGAGCAAATTGAACAAGGGCAAATTCCAAAAGCGCGGCCTGATTTTTCAAATAACCGAATCTTGAGCCGGAAACCTTGCTTGCTCTTTCTGTATCAATGATGCCGAGCGCCTCGCCAAGTTCCAAATGGTCTTTTGGTTCGAAATCGAATTTTGGAATATTACCCCAAACTTTTAAAACTTGACTTTCTGATTCGTCTTTTCCAACAGGAACTTCATCAAACGGCAAATTTGGCAAAAGATACAGAATTTCCTCCCGCTGTTTTTCAATCGTTTTGATTTTCTCTTCGTTATTTTTTATTTTTTCTTTTAAGGATTTAGCTTCTTCTATTTTCCGGTTTTCGCTTAATATTTTCTGATTTGCCCTAAAATCATCCGTTTCTTTTGTCAATTTTCTCCATACTGCGTCCAAATTTAAAAAATCATCAACTAATTTCGGGTTGATTTTTTTATTTGCAATTCCTTTTTTAACTTTTTCCGGGTTTTGCCGGATTAACTCGATGTCCAACATAATTTATATTTTAATCTATTTTCAGACATTTAAATCAATCTTGAGGCCTCATTAAGGGGAAAATCGTTGTTTCCCTTATCGGCCGATCCATTAAAACAGCAAAAAGCCTTTCCGATAATCCAAAACCAGCGGCTGGCGGCATGCCGTATTCCAAAGCTTCTAAAAATTCTTCATCTAATCTCTGGGCTTCCGTATCTCCGGCCTGACGCATTTTCATTTGCTCTTCAAATCGCTTTCTCTGGTCAATGGGGTCATTGGCTTCAGAAAATCCTTTGCCAAGCTCTGTGCCGCAGGCAATTATTTGAAAACGATAAACCAAACTCGGGTCTTTTAATGATTTTTTCGCCAAAGGCTCAATATCAGCCGGCTGATTGACCAAGAACACCGGCTGAATCAAAGTCGGCCTGACTAATTTTTTATAAAGCAAATCAATTAATCGGCCGCGGCCAAGATTTTTATCCGGTTCAAGCCCTATTTCTACGGCTTTTTTGAAAAATTCTTCGCGATCGGCTTTCTTTAAGTCTAATCCGGTTTTTTTCTTGAAAATCTCCCGATAATCAATTTTTTCCCATTTCTTAACCCAATTTATTTTTTGACCGCGATAATTCGTCATCAAACTTCCGCAAGTGTTTTTTATGACAAGCTTATAAATTTTTTCCACAAATTTCATTAAAGTATCCTCGTTTTCATAAGCCCAATACAATTCCAATTGAGTATAATCCTGCAAGTGTTCCGGACTAATGCCCTCATTTCTGAAAACCCGGCCAATTTCAAAAATTTTCTCATAGCCGGCAACTAAAAGTTTTTTTAAAGCGATTTCCAAAGAAATCCGCAAATAAAAATCGCGGTTTAGGGCATTGTGATGAGTGATAAATGGCTCAGCTTCGGCGCCTCCGGGAGTGGCTTCCAGAACCGGAGTTTCAACTTCCAAAAATCCTTCTTTTCTAAGATAATCTCGAAAAGTTTGCCAAAAAATATTTTTCTTTAAGAAAATTTCCCTGACTTCCGGATTAAGAAGAATATCAAGATGCCTTTTGCGCAATCGAGTTTCCACGTCTTCCAAACCATACCATTGGCTGGGCAGAGGCCTTAAGCTTTTTACAATCGGACGAAAACTTTTAATTTCCAAGCTTTTTTCCTTTTTTTGTGTTAAAAACAAAATGCCGCTAATTTCAATAAAATCGCCGATGTCTATGTTGTTTCTAAAAAGATTAAATTCTTTTTTGAGATTATCTTTTTTTAGGACTCCCTGAATTCTTCCACTGGAATCAGCAACGTCATAAAAAATTATTTTCCCCATATCGCGGATGCCAAAAATTCTGCCGCAAATAAATATTTTTTTCCGGCTTTTTGAAAATCCGGAAAAATTATCCAAAATTTCTTTTATGAGATGAGTTCGCCTGACTTTTTCCGGATAAGGATTAAGGCCTGCCGCGGATAAGTTATCTATTTTTTTCTTGCGCTCTTTGATAATATCTTCGAGCATATTCAACTAATTGATTTTGGTTATTTTATATTGGATTTTTCCGCCGGGAGTGATTACTTCGATTACATCGCTGATTTTTTTGCCAATAAATGCCTGTCCTAAGGGAGATTCATTGGAAATCAAATTGGCTTCCGGCTTGGCTTCGTCAGAGCCGACAATGGTGTATTTAACAACACTGCCGTTTTTCTTGGCTTCAATAGTTGAGCCAATTTGGACAAATTCTTTATCAGTTGTTTTTTTGATGATAACCGCGTGCCTGATGGTGTTTTCCAGCTCAAAAATTCGGCTTTCTGTTCTTGCCTGTTCGTCTTTGGCAGCCGTATATTCAGAATTTTCCGAAAGATCTCCGTATTCTTTGGCGCGGCGGAGACGCTCGGCAATTTCAACACGGACTTCTTTTTTAAACCTTTCCAATTCAGTTTTTAATTCTTCAAGACGCTCTTTGCTGAGATAATATTTCATAATTTATATTTATTCATCGTTAACCAATATCGGATTTTAAACACTTCCCATAAAACTTGCAAGTAGGCCGATGCTTTGACGTGGGAAAAGGGATTATTAACCCAAACAACGGGAATTTCTTTTATCTTGAAGCCAGTTGTTTTTGCCAAGGACAATACTTCAACATCAAAACCCCATTTGCCGATTTTTATCAAGGGAAAAATTCTTAAAGCGGATTTTTCCGTAAAAGCCTTAAAGCCGCATTGAGTATCCCAGAGCCCGGGCAAAAGCAGGGCTTGAATTATTAAATTACCAACATTGCCGCTTATTCTGCGATACCAAGGCTGAGGAGGAATTAATTGACTTCCAGAGACATCGCGCGAGCCAATAACAACATCATATCCTTCACTGAAATAAGGAATCATTTTACCAAACTGGTCGATAGAAGTGGAATTATCGGCATCCATAAAAAGCCGGATTTTACCGCCGGCTTCTAAAATTCCTTTTTGGACAGCGGCGCCCTTGCCCGGAACATTGCACTGGATAAGTTTTAAATTATTTATCAAATGGGAGAATCTTTTGACGATTTCCGAAGTAGCATCGGTGGAATTATTATCAACCACGATTATTTCATAAGAGAATTCGGATTTGGAGAGATGCTTGCCAATATCAATAAGAGTTAAAGGAAGACGTTTGGCTTCATTGTAAGCCGGAATAATAACGGATAAGTAAGGTTTCATATAAATTTTATTTAATGTTAATTTTAAATTATTTAATTGGATTTGTCTATTGCAAGTACCGCCAAGAAAATATATTTTTAGAACCGCTATTTGATTTTTTCCAGCGAAAAATCAATAGCTTGGCTCTCGGGCTAAAAACTCCTTTGGAGACCAAGCTTTTTAGCCCTCCGAGACATTCTAAAAACATATTTTCTTGGCGCTCCCACGGATGAGCCGTATTTTTGCCAGTCAGTTGGTTAAAATTCTACAGCCGTCTTCCGTAATTGCCACAGTGTGTTCAAAATGAGCGGACAAGGAATTGTCGCTGGTTGCCCAGCTTTCGTCGGTCTTTTGGACCACTTTGTCGGTTGAAACCGCAAACATCGGCTCAATCGCCAAGACCATGCCAGGTTTTAATTTTATGCCTTTTCCTTTTTCGCCGAAATTATGAATAATCGGTTCTTCATGGAGAGTATAGCCAATGCCATGGCCGGTAAGACCCTTAACCGCTCTAACGCCGTATTTTTTCGCAGTTTTGGAGATAATATAGCCAATGTCCCCTAAAGTATTGCCAGACACGGAAATTTTAATAGCTTGGTCAAGAGCTTCTTTGGCTGCCTTAATCAAATTTTTTGAAATTTCGGAAATTTCGCCGATTCCAATAGTAATCGCCGCGTCAGAATAGAAATTTTTATATTTAACGCCAAAATCAATTTTTAAAATATCTCCTTCTTTTAATTTATAATCAGTTGGAAATCCATGGACAATCACGTTATTTACCGAGGCGCAAATCGAAGCCAGATAAGGGCGGCTCGCGCCTTCAGGCCGATAGCCCAAAAAAGCCGGCTGGGCTCCAAATTCCTTGGCAAGAGAATAAGCCATATCATTTAAGGATTTCAGACTTACGCCTATTTTCGCTTTCTCGGACAATTTTCCCAAAACTTCCGAAAGAATCTTCCCGGAAGCGGAAATTTTTTCAATATCTTCGGGAGATTTTAATTTAATCATTTATTTAAAATCTTCTTTGAAATCTGAGAATAAATTTTATAAGGCATCGCGGCGGCGTTGATGTTGATAATTTTAAATTTCCTTTTTTTCAATTCTTTGATTATCGGATAAGTTTGTCGGCGATATTCTTTCATCCTTTGGACAACAATTTCTTTTTTGTCGTCAAAACGGGATTCTAATTTCCCGCCGCAAAAGGGACATATTTTGATATTACAGCGTTTAATTATACCCAAAATCGGCGACCGACATACAGAACAGATAAGACGATGGCTGTTTCTTTTAATTGATTCTTTTTCCGGAATATTTAAAACAAAAATAAAAATATTCTTTTTACCGTAATCTTTTTCCAAAACTTTCATTATTCCCCTGTTTTTATTGTTTCCGAAGGCTTCCAAAATAGTGCGGGGAGAGCCGCTTAAAATAATTCCTTTCTTGAGCCGATTAATTTCGTCAATTTTTTTATCGACAATTTTCAAAACCCAAGGAGTAGTGTTTAACTTGCCGGATTTATTTAACTGCCTTTCTTTCTTAATCGTCTTATTTTTATTGAATTTGGGATTATATAAAAGCTCGCGAATATAGCGGCCGGTATCAAAATGGACATAATCCAGCTTATCAGCCAATAACTGCGCTTGCGTGCCTTTGCCCGAGCCCGGAGGTCCAAAAATTATAATTGCTAAATTGCCAAATTGTCTCATTATTAACAATTTAAATTTCTTCGTATTCGCGCATTATTAATTGCGAATTAACTTGCTTCATTATTTCCAAAGCAACGGAAACAACGATTAAAAGAGCGGTTCCGCCGATTGTCAAAAATTTAATGCCGGTGATTATCTGGGTAAGATTCGGCAAAATCGCAATCAAGCCGAGAAAAATCGCGCCGGAAAATGTCAGCCGGCTGATAATTTTGGAAAGCATTGCGGCTGTCGATTCTCCGGGCCGAATACCCGCAATAAATCCGCCGGCGCGCTGCAGATTTTTAGCAATTTCTTTCGGGTCAAATGTGATGGCGGTATAAAAATAAGTGAAAACAACCACCAAAACAAAATAAAAGGCGCTATAAGAATATTGATTGTTAAAAAACTTGCCGACCAAATCATTGAGTTTTAGCGATAAATCAGAAGAAATAATAGAGGAAATTTGAGCAAGAAACTGGGGGAAAAGCAAAATGGAGATGGCGAAAATTATAGGGATAACGCCGGCTTGATTCACTTTAAGAGGCAAGTAGCTGGCCGCGCCGCCGTACATTTTCATTCCCCTTACTCTTTTAGCATAAGCAACGGGAATTTTCCTCTCCCCTTCCTGAATAAACACGACTCCGGCAACAACGGCAATTCCCACAATAACAAAAGCAATAAGCGTCGGCAACATGGACGAGTCATAAGAAAAAAGAGTATTTTGGACAGCTCTTGGCAATTGAGCGACAATACCGGCAAAAATTATCAAAGAAACGCCGTTGCCGATTTTTTGATCGCTGATCAGCTCGCCAATCCATACCAAAATCATGGTACCAGCAGTAATTAAAAGAACATTAAAAAGGTTTTGAGGCAAAGTCATTTGGGGAATAACACCTTGAGAAATCAAAAGATTTAAAAAGCCGTAAGATTGCAACGCTCCGAGAGGAACGGTTAAATATTTCGAATAGCGATTGAATTTAGCTTTTCCAGCTTCTCCTTCTTCATAATACATTTCTTTGATGCGGGGAAAAATCATTGTTAAGAGCTGCATTATAATCGTGGAAGTGATATAAGGAGCGACTCCAAGCATCATAATAGACAATTTTTCCAGACCGCCGCCGGAAAAAAGACTTAAAAATTTCAATAGCTGACTGGAATCAAAAAATTGAGCGGCGTTTAAAAAACCGGCAAATTTTTCGGCGCTAACCACAGGAATAGGGACATTGGAAAGAGCTTGAAAACAACCAAGCAAAAAAGCAACAATTAAAATTTTGCTGCGGAGCTCTTTTATTTTAAATATCTGAAGAATATTGGTCATCGTTATGATTTATTTAATACTGCCGCCGGCGCTGATGATTTTTTCTTTCAGCTTATTGGAAATTTCCAAACCTTCAATTTCAAAAGGTTTTTTACTTTCACTTACCCCTAAAATTTTTATTTTTTTAGCCGATTTTCTAATTAAACCGGCAGAAAGCAGAACTTCTCGATTTATTAGATTATTATTCACTTTTTTTTCAATATCGGCAATATCAACAACTGTCGGCTTTTCAAAAAGCGACTTATTTCTAAAACCGCGGAGTTTTGGCAAGCGCTGAATTAAATCTCTTTCCGCCGGCCTAATTCTTCTGCCAGAGCGGGATTTTTGACCTTTTTGCCCGCGACCGGAATAAGTGCCGCGCTTGCCTCCTCGTCCAACGCGAGTTTTTTCCTTATTTTTGCCATTTGATTTAAGTTCGTGAAGTTGCATATTCTATTGTTTTAAACTTTTCAAAGCTTCAATGGTCGCCATCGCGTTTGTTAATTTATTTTTGGTTCCGCCAAGACATTTAGCAGTCGCGTCTCTGACACCCGAGAGAAGCAATACGGCTCTTACTGCGCCGCCGGCTTTTAATCCGTGTCCGCTTTTGGCCGGCTTAATAAGCACTCGGGCAGCGCTGAATTTTGCCTCAACATCATGAGCAATTGTTTTTCCTTTCAACTTTATTTCCATCAAATTCTTTTTCGCGGCTGTTTTGGCTTTATCTACCGACTGAGCAACGTCTAATCCCTTGGCAATGCCAATGCCAATTTTCCCTTTTTCATTGCCAATGATAACTGTGGCGCGAAAACGCATTCTTTTGCCGCCGGCAACGACGCGGGTAACGCGCCTTAAATCCAAAACTTTTTCCTGATATTCGCTGATTTTTTTCGGGCCTCTTTTAAATTCTTCCTTTTTCCCGGCTTTTGTTATTTTTTCGTTTTCTTTTTCCATAATTATTTTTTAATTTATTAAAATTCCAATCCTCCTTTCCTCGCGCTCTCAGCAATAGCTTTGGCGCGACCATGATATTTATAATTGCCGCGGTCAAAGATAATTTTTTTAATGCCAATTTCTTTGGCTCGTTTGGCAATCAATTCTCCAATGGCGTGAGACAGAGAAGTTTTAGACTCTTTTTTCTTTATTTCCCTGCTGGAAACGCTTATCAAAGTATTGCCTTTTTCATCGTCAATCAATTGGCCGTAGCTGTAATGATTGCTCAAAAAAACAGAAAATCTCGGACGAGCGGTAGTTCCTGAAATTTTAGCGCGCGCCCTGATTTTTCTTCTCAATCTTTTTTGATTTATTAATTTATTTTTATTTGCCATATATTAAATATTCTTTATTTTGTCGCTCCAGCCGCTTTTTTGCCTTCTTTTCTTCTGATATATTCACCTTGATATCTAATTCCCTTTCCTTTATAAGGTTCCGGCTTTTTAGTCGCCCTTATTTTATCGGCAATTTTTCCAACCAATGACTTGTCTATTCCGGAAATTTTTATCGCATTTTTTTCCACAGAGATTAAAATTTCTTCCGGCGGAACGATTTTTACCGGATGGGAAAACCCGACATTTAAAACTAAATTTTTGCCTTCCATTGAAGCGCGGTAGCCAACCCCTTCTATTTCCAATATTTTGAAAAATCCTTCAGTTAATCCGGTAACGGCATTTTTAGCCAGAGCGCGCATTGTTCCCCAATTCGCCCGCGCTTGCTTAGAATCATCTTCAGCGCTAAACAAAAGATTGCCGCCGTCTAAATTAAATTTGATATGAGGCAAAACTTTTAATTTCAAAGTTCCATTTTTCCCCTTAAACTCCAAAGAGCCGTTCTCTTCTTTAACGCTAACGGCTTCAGGCACAATTATTGGTTGTTTTCCGATTTTTGACATATATAGAATTATTTACCAAATTTGAAACAAAGCTTGACCGCCGGCTTTTGCCCTTCTCGCTTCCTGGCCAGTAACAATGCCTATGGGAGTGGAAATAACCAAGAGACCATACCCTTGCTTTACCGGTTTGATATCGCGATATCCGAAATAAATCCGGCGAGATGGCTTACTGATAAGTTTTATTCCATTGATCGCCCCTTTATTGTCTTGATATTTCAATTTAATTTCAATTACGCGCTTAATTCCACGGCCTTTTTTTTCAAAACTGCCGATGTAATTGTTTTTCTCCAAAATTTTAGCTATTGCCTCAGCCATTTTAGATTGATTTATCTTAACACTTTCTTTCTTAACAGCTTGAGCATTTTTAAGTTTTGTCAAAAGATTAATATACATATTCAATAAAAATTACCAGCTGGCTTTTTTTACGCCGGGGATTTCTCCGCGGCTGGCCATTTCTCTAAAACAGATCCGGCAAATGCCAAAATCTCTAATATATCCCCTTTTTCGCCCGCATTTAAAACACCGGCGGACAATACGAGTGGAATATTTTTGTTTTTTATTTGCTCTTGCAATAACAGATGTTTTTGCCATAACTTATTTTTTAAAAGGAAAACCAAGGAGCTTGTAAAGCTCTATTGATTCCTCCTTTGTTTTAGCATTACTTACAATACTTATTTCCAATCCAAAGTCAACTTTAAGCAATTCAGAGAGAATTTCTGGAAATACAACGTGTTCTTTGAAACCGACCGTTAAATTCCCTTTTTTATCCACGTTTTTCAAATCAACTCCGTGAAAATCTCTAACGCGGGGAAAAACAATATTGATGAGCTTATCAAGAAAATCATACATCCGACGGCCGCGAAGCGTAGCTTTTACGCCGACAACTTGGCCAATTCTGATTTTAAAACCGGCAATTGATTTTTTAGCTCCGGAAGTGGCTGGCTTCTGACCGGTAATTGACGAGAGGTCGTTCATTACTTCGGGCAGAATTTTATCAAAATTCGCCTGCTGAGCAAGACGGCCAACACCCACATTGACAACAATTTTTTCCAGCTTTGGCACGGCCATATTATTGGCATAGCCGAATTTTTCCTTCATTTTCGGAATAATATCCTTTTTATATTTTTCAACTAATGATTCTTTTTTCATATTGTTGCGCCGCATTTTTTGCAAACTCTTAATTTTTTTTCTCCTTCAATGCGATGACCGATTCTTGTAATTTTATTGCACGACGGACAAATCAAGCCGACATTTGAAACGTCAATTGACCGAGGAATCATTACGGTTTGTCCTTTTTCGCCCGTATGCTTTGGCCGGACATGCTTTTTATATAAATTTAAACCTTCAACCAAAATTCTGCCTTTTACGGGAAAAACCGCGAGAATTTTCCCGTTTTTACCCTTGTCTTTTCCGGTTATTATTTTTACGTTATCGCCTTTTTTAATCTTCATATTCATGATTTATACTATTTCTTCCGCCATTGTTACTATTTTTTCAAAACCTTTTTCCTTTAGCTCTCTTGGAATCGGACCAAAAATTCTTGTAGCTCTCGGCTCATTTTTGGGATCTATTAAAACTACGGCATTTTCATCAAAACGCAGATAGGAGCCGTTTGTCCGCCGAAATGGATTTTTTTGCCTAACAATGACAGCTTTAACAATTTCCTTCTTCTTGATGGCTTTGCGCGGCTCGGCTTTTTGGACCGAGGCAACAATAATATCGCCTAATCCGGCATACCGGCGCCTTGTGCCGCCAAGAATCCTAAAACAGCGAACGATTTTCGCGCCGCTATTATCAGCTACTTTTAAAATTGATCTTTCTTGAATCATATTTACTTTGCTTTATCAACGAATAACGAATTTATGCGAATTTACGAATAAACAAATACGAAATTTTTTTATTATTTATTCGATTATTCGCAACCGATTCGCTATTCGCTGATTATATTTTTTGAATTATTTTCCATCTTTTGTCTTTGCTTATCGGCCTTGTCTCTTCAATAATCACTTTATCGCCTGACTTATATTCATTATTCTCGTCATGAGCTTTGAATTTCTGCGTCACTTTATAAAATTTCTGATAGCGCGGATGTTTTTTCAGGCGCGTAATTGCCACTACTTTAGTCTTATTCATTTTGTCCGAGGTGATAACACCTTCTAATTGCCTTTTCATATTTTTGTTATTTTTTATTGCTGATCGTCATTATTCTCGCTATTGTCTTCTTTATTTTCCTGATTTCGCTGATATTTTTTACCTTGCCCAAAGACAGGTCAAATTTAAGCTGTCTAAGCTTTTCTTTATAATCGGTTAAATCTTTCTGGATTTCCGGCAATGGCTTGTTTTTTAATTGTTGAAATTCCTGTTTTTTCATATTTAAAATTTATTTTTTCGTGATTATTCTGGTTTTTAACGGCAATTTAAAACCGGCTCTCCTTAAAGCTTCTTTGGCCGACTCCTCGCTTACGCCATCTATTTCAAATAAAACCCGTCCGGCTTTTACGGGAAAAACGTAATGGTCAACACTGCCTTTGCCTCCGCCCATAGTTACTTCGGGCGGCCTTTTGGTAATCGGCTTATCCGGGAAAATTCTAATCCAAATTTTTCCGCCTCTTTTGGTAAAATGAGTAATAGCTTTTCTGGCGGCTTCAATCTGCCTGGAATTAACCCAAGCGCTGCCCGCCGCCTGCAGACCAAATGAACCGAAGCTTAAATTCAGCCCTCTTGTGTCAATCTTTCTATTAAGCGATCTTCCTTTCTGCCATTTTCTATGTTTTACTTTTTTTGGCAATAACATGATTTAAAATTAATTATTTATTAAAAATTTCTCCTTTATAAATCCAGACTTTAACTCCAATCGTTCCATAGGTGGTAAAAGCCGTAGCCAGTCCATAATCAATATTTGCCCTTAAAGTCGTCAAAGGCAATCTTCCCCTGGTTAATGTTTCAGTCCGGGCAATTTCCGCGCCGTCGAGCCGACCGCCAACCATTATTTTAGCTCCTTTAACATCGCGATTCTGCATTATTTGCTCAATATATTTTTTAATTGTCCTTCTAAAAGGCATTCTTTTTTCAAAATCCCACGCGATATTTTGAGCAATGACTGCGGCGGAAACATCGGAACGCTTAACTTCTTCAATATTTAAACTCAAATTAACCGGCTCTTTAATGCCTTTTTTCATTCTGATTTTTTTGATGGCCGATTCCAAAAGTTTAGTCAAATCTTCAACTCCTTTTCCGCCCCGACCAATGACCAAACCCGGCCGGCTAACTTTTATGGAAACTCTGTATTTATTTCCGGTTCTTTCTATTTCAACTTTATCAATGCCGGCAGTACTGATTTTTTTTGAAATGATTTCGCGAATCATAACGTCTTCCTCTAAAAGGTTTTTAAAATCAAGTCTTTTGGGGAACCATCTCGAACTCCAGTCGTTGATTATTCCCAGTCTTAATGAAGTTGGTCTAATTTTATGTCCCATATTTTTTAAACGCTTTTTCTTCTAAATATTCTTTTGGAAAAGCCGTGTTTTTCAACTGGCTTCTTAGTTTCTTCGGCTGATTTTGTTTTTTCTTCTCCTTTTTCTTTATTTTCAATATTTTTTTCCTCCTTGCCCTTAATTCTCTTAACTTTTTCAATTTTAAACCGCGGTCCTTTTATTTTTTCCGATTCTGCCAAGACCAAAATAATATGACTTGTTTTTTTCTGAATCGGAGTTGCCCTACCTTGAGCTCTGGGCATGTATCTTTTAAGCATTGGACCCTGATCAACTCTGATTTCCTTAATAAATAAATTTTCGGTTTTTAATTCTTTTTGCTTGCTATTGGAAATTGCCGACCTTAAAAGTTTTAGTAACGGTTCGCCGGCTTTTTTAGGGCTTATTAAAAGATGAGCTTCGGCTTCATTGACGGCCAAACCCTTAAGACTGCTTGCAATCAGCCGCACTTTACGCGGAGCCATTCTTAAATAATTCAATTTTGCGATTTGGGTTTTCATATTTGCTTTGTTATTTTTTTATTTCGGCTGTTTTTTCCAATTCTTTCTGCATTTTTCCTCCATGTCGGACGAATTTTCTTGTCAGTGAAAATTCACCCAGGCGATGACCAACCATTTCATCGGTTATCCTTACGGAAATAAATTCTTTTCCATTATGAACGCCCAACGTGAAGCCAACCATTTCCGGAGAAATTTCCGAAGCGCGAGCCCATGTTTTAATAATTGTTTTATCGCCCGGCTTTAAACCGGCTATTTTTTTTAATAGCTTTTGATCGACATATGGGCCTTTTTTTGATGAACGTGACATATTTAATATAAATTTTATTTACGCCGTTTAATTATCATTTTATTGCTCCATTTTTTCTTGCTTCGCGTTTTTCGGCCGCCGGTGATTTTACCCCAAGCGGTTTTCGGCCTGCGAGTGCCTCTTGGCTGTCG
>MGIQ01000008.1:15023-24134 GCA_001793825.1 Candidatus Wolfebacteria bacterium RIFCSPLOWO2_01_FULL_38_11 | reverse complement strand
TGTTAAATTATGATCCGGATTTGAAACCTGTCCCAAGGAAGCAAAATTATTCCAATTAACTTTTCTAACTTCTCCGGAGGCCATTTTCAAATGAGTCCAGCTATTTTCTTGTCCTAACACCTGGACATAAGAACCGGCTGACCTTGCCAATTTTCCGCCAGCTCCCTTATTGATTTCAACGTTATAAACAAAATATCCGACCGGGATATTTTTTAACATCAAGCGATTTCCCTCTTTAAGCGGAATGTTTTCAGAAGTAATAATTTCATCGCCTACTTTCATATTTTTTGAAGCTAAAATATATCTTCTTTCCCCGTCTTTATAAATTACCAAAGCGATAAACGATGACCGATAAGGGTCATATTCAATTGTTTCCACTCTGGCTGGAATATCCAATTTATCTTGTTTGAAATCAATCAAGCGATAGAGTTTTTTGTTCCCTCCTCCCTGATGGCGGACTGTTATTCTGCCTTGATTATTGCGGCCGCTTTGTTTTGTCAATTTCTCAACAAGATTTTTATAGGGTTTATCCGCGGTTAATACGCCGTAATCAACGTTTGTAATAAATCTTCTTGATGGAGTTGTTGGGCTGTATTTTTTCATATTAGGTTGGAATAATATCTATTTTCCCTTCTTTCAATGTGACAATGGCTTTTTTATATCCGGAAATTTTTCCGATATTTTTGCCAAGCCGCCTTACTTTGCTTTTTCTGTTAATAATATTGACCGAAGAAGTTTTGACGCCGTAAATCGATTCAATCGCTTTGGCAACTTCCGGCTTAGTGGCGTTTTTTTCAACAATAAAAACATACTTATTTAAAGCCGTCAAAGCAGCGGCTCTTTCTGTTATCCACGGCTTTTTTATTAAAAATACCGAAGTATTCTTTCTTGTTCCCGATATAGTTGCCGGAGAGCCGGTTTCTTTTTTATTTTCTTTTTTTTCTTTTTTAAAAAAACTCATATTTTATTTATAGTGTTTATTAATTTCTTCAACCGCTTCCTTTTCCATAATAATATTTTTATATTTCATTAAATCAAAAACATTTAAGGAATATGAACTGATGGCATCCGTATTTTTCAAATTGGAAATCGTTCGATGAGCTTCTTTGCCTGATGATGGAAGGATTAAAAGAGTACTCTTTAAATTAGAAATATTCTTTAATGTTTTAGTCGCGGTTTTTGTCTTTTTTTCTTTATTTAATTGATTCGACAAACCATCAACAACCTGCAAATTATTATCATTAACTCTTTTTGAGAGAACGCTGAAAATCGCCAATCGGTTCATTTTCTTGTTAATTTTTTTCGCAAATATCTTTTCTTTTGTCGGGCCAAAAGTCACACCGCCTCCTTTCCATAAAGGAGAACGGATTGAGCCATGACGGGCGCGGCCGGTGCCTTTTTGTTTCCAAGGTTTTTTTCCGCCACCAGAAACTTCACCGCGGCCTTTGGCATGAGCAATAGGTTCGCGGCGATTGGCCAATTGAGCCAACAGCGCCTGATGGACTAAATCGGAATTCCATTTTAAGCCAAAAATTCTTTCCGGCAAATCAATCGTTCCGCTTTTTTCTTTTTTTAAATTCAAAACATCGATTTTCATAATTTTATTTCCTGATTTCCAATAACGCGCCTTTTGCTCCGGGCAAAGCGCCTTTAATCATTAAAATATTGTTTTCTTTGTCGATTCCGGCAACTTTCAAATTTTTAACAGTTGTCCTTTCCTGGCCCATTCGACCAGCCATTTTTCTGCCCGGCATAACTCTTTGCGGAGCAGTGGCGCCGATTGATCCTGGGGCGCGATAGCGATTCTTTTGGCCGTGAGTTTTTGGACCGCCGCTAAAGCCATGCCTTTTAACAACACCCTGAAATCCCCGACCCTTGCTTTTACCGCTTATTTTTACGAGATCACCTTCTTGAAATTGGCTGACATCAAGTTTGTCTCCTATTTTTAAATTTTGGGCATCTTCAGCCGAACAGCGAAATTCCTTAATATGCCGGAAATTGCCCAAATCCTTTAACTGGCCGGCTAAAGGTTTACTTATTTTTTTCCTTGTAGCGTCAAAGCCGACCTGAACAGCGGAATAGCCGTTTTTTTCATTATTTCTTATCTGAGTTATAACAACAGGTCCGGCCTGAACTAAGGTGACTGGAGTCACTTTATCGCCATTCCAGATTTGGCTCATTTTAAATTTTTTACCCAAAATAAAAGACATATCAACAAAATAAAACAGCCAGATAGCCGGCTGTTTAAACTTGGCTAACTGAAAAATATTATCTTATTTCAAATAAAATTTCAACATTTTATTTGGTAATTATGATAACAAACAGTTTTTGAAATGTCAACGAAGGCAAATAAAAAAGTTGCCGATTTATATCGGCAACTTTTTTTTATTTCATTTTTATTTCAATGTCTACGCCAGCCGGCAAAGTCAAATTGCTTAATGATTCAATAATTTTCTGATTGGGATTTAAAATATCAATCAGTCTTTTATGAACCCGCAGTTCAAACTGCTCGCGAGCTGTTTTATGGACAAAAGTGGAACGGTTGACAGTATATTTCCTAAACTCGGTCGGCAAAGGAGTCGGACCGATAATTTCAGCGCCATTTCTTATGGCAGTGTCAATAATCTGCTTGGCCGAATTGTCAATCAAGCGATGGTCATAAGATTTTATCCTTAACCTTAATTTTGGTTGTAAAGCTTCCTCCTTTTTTGCCATAAGTAAAGAACTTTGTAATATTTATTTAAGAATTTTTGTCACCACGCCAGCGCCAACGGTTTTGCCTCCTTCGCGGATAGCAAATCTTTGCTTTTCTTCAAGCGCAACCGGAGCGATTAATTTGACAGACAAACTGACAGTGTCACCAGGCATAACCATTTCCATTCCTTCCGGCAAAATAACTTCGCCGGTAACGTCAGTAGTGCGGATATAGAATTGGGGTTTATAACCTTTGAAGAACGGAGTGTGCCGACCGCCTTCTTCTTTTGTCAGGACATAAATTTCCGTTTCAAATTCAGTATGAGGAGTAACACTGCCGGGTTTGGCGATGACTTGACCGCGTTCAACGTCTTCTTTTTTAAGACCCCTTAAAAGAGCGCCAACATTGTCGCCGGCTCTTCCTTCGTCAAGAAGCTTATTGAACATTTCAATGCCGGTAATAACGGTTTTCTGAGTCGGACGCAAACCAATAATTTCAACTTCGTCATTAACTTTGATAATGCCTCTTTCCGCCCGACCAGTAACAACTGTGCCGCGGCCTTCGATTGTAAAAATATCTTCAATAGGCATTAAGAACGGCTTATCGGTTTCCCTGACTGGTTCTGAAATATATTCATCCAAAGCTTTAATAAGTTCCATGATCGGCTTGCAAGCTTCGTCATCAGCTGATGCGGCATTTAAGGCTTTTAAGCCAGAACCACGGATAATCGGAGTTTCATCGCCCGGAAACTGATACTTTTTCAAAAGTTCCCTGACTTCGGCTTCAACCAAATCAATAAGTTCGGGGTCGTCAACCATGTCAACTTTATTTAAGAAAACAACGATTGCCGGAACGCCGACTTGGCGGGCAAGAAGAATATGTTCACGGGTTTGAGGCATTGGGCCATCAGCGGCGGAGACGACTAAAATCGCGCCGTCCATTTGAGCGGCGCCGGTAATCATATTTTTGATGTAATCAGCGTGGCCCGGAGCATCAATATGGGCATAATGCCTTTTTTCCGACTGATATTCGGAATGATGAAGCGCGATTGTAATACCTCTGGCTTTTTCTTCAGGAGCATTGTCAATTTCGTCAACTTTTTCTTCTTTATCAATAAGACCTTTTAATTTAAGGACATGCGTAATCGCGGCAGTTAAAGTTGTTTTGCCGTGGTCAACGTGCCCAATGGTGCCGACATTTAAGTGCGGCTTAGTTCTTTCAAATTTTGCTTTTTCAGCCATTTTATTTTTTAGGTATTAGGTGTTAGATGTTATCTGCCGGCCGGCGGATAAAAGCTAAAACCTAAAAACTATTTATTTCGACTTTTAAAAAATATTTTAACGACAATTAAAATAATAATATAAATAACGGTTAAATGTCAATGGCTTATACAAATTCTATAATAGCCATTTTTGAGCCGTCTTTTTTTCTTGCTTTTACTCCTTTAATAACTCTTGTATATCCGCCTTTTCTTTCCAGATAACGGGGAGCTATTTCATAATATAATTTCTGGGCGGGTTTTTTAGAAAGCTTTGACAATATGATTCTTAAGCTTGGCAAATTTTGTTTCTTTGCCATGGTAATCATTTTTTCAACCATCGGCTTTATTTCTTTTGCCTTGGCTTCAGTAGTCTCTATTTTTTCGTAAACTACCAAATTATTAATCAAGCTCTTAAAGAGAGCTTGGCGTTGGCCTTTTTTTCTGTGAAGTTTTCTGCCTTTTTTATGATGGCGCATATGGGTTTATTTCTTTGATTTCTTGGTTTTCTTCTTGGCTGGTTCTTTCACTTTTGCGCCGGTTTCCAGTTCCATTACGGAAATTGCGGCAACTTTTTCAATATGGTCCTTTAAAACATTGGCGGCTTTATGCAAAGCATTTGAAGGAGTAATACTGCCATCTGTTTTGATAGAGAGTTTTATGCGGTTATAGTCGGTGCGATCTCCCACGCGCATATTTTCAACGGTAAAATTAACGCTTAAAACAGGAGTGAAGAAAGCATCTATGGCAACCACGCCAATCGGCAATTTTTCCGTTTTTCTGGCTTCAACCGGAACATAGCCCAATCCCTTTTCAACAGTAAGCTCCATTTCAATTTCCGCGCTCTTAGAAGTCAAAGTAAGAATATGGCTTTCGGGATTTATTACCTCAACCAATGAATTCGCCTCAATATCTCCGGCAGAAACTTTTTTCTCGCCTTTTACTTTTAAAGTTAAAATTTGCGGCTCGTCGGCGTAAAAACGAAAGCGGATTTTTTTAAGGTTTAAAATTATTTCAACCGCGTCTTCTTTAACTCCCGCAATAGTGGAAAATTCGTGCTTGACTCCTTTTATTTTCACCTGAGTTATGGCTGCGCCTGGAAGAGAAGAAAACAAAGCTCGGCGCAGGGCATTGCCAATAGTCAGACCATAGCCGACATAAAACCCTTCAATTTCAAATGCTCCGTCTGTTTCAGTTTCGGAGATTTTTTTTATTTTTACGGTTTCACTAAGGCGGGTATATTCCATATTATTTATTATCTTGAATAATAATCAACGACTAAATTTACATCAAAAGGAGCCTCGACTTCAAATGATAAGCTCTTTACTTTTCCTTCAAGTTTATCCTTATCAAGGCTAAGCCATTGAGGAGGTTCGTATTTTTTAATAATATTCGGCAAATCTTTAAAAATCAAGAGTTCTCGAGAGGCCGGATTTAAAGAAATGACATCTCCTGCTTTCAATATATAAGAAGGAGTTGAAGCTCTTTTGTCGTTTACCAGAAAATGGCCGTGGCTTACCCGCTGGCGAGCGGCGATTCTTGAAGGAGCAAAACTTAAGCGAAAAACAACATTATCAAGCCGGCGTTCAAGCAAATTAACTACGCTTTTATTCATTGAAGATTCTTTTGGCCCAGAAGCATTTTCAAAAAGATTCCTTAGTTGCGCTTCGGTTAATCCGTAACTGGCTTTAATCTTCTGCTTTTCCAAAAGCTGCTGACCGTATTCGGAAAGCGCTCCGCGGCGACGGCTTTTGCCGTGTATGCCCGGCTTATAGGGTTTGCGCGTCATCGCGCATTTTGGAGAATTACAACGATCCCCTTTTAAAAAAAGTTTTATCCCCAATGCTCTTTCTTTTTTTTCTTTTGGTCTGATCATTGATTTAGTTATTTAGTAAATTAGTAAATAGTAAAATTAAATTCTTCGTGCTTTCGGCGGTTGCGGTCCATTGTGAGGAATCGGCGTAACATCTTTAATTGATAAGATGTTAAATCCGGCTCCAGCCAATGATTTAATGGAAGAATCCCGCCCATTGCCAACGCCTTTGACAACAACATCTATATTGGTTAAACCGATTTTTCTCAGTTTTTCGGAAACAGCGGCAACCATTTTGGAAGCGGCAAAAGGAGTGGCTTTTTTAGGGCCGGAAAATCCCAAAGAGCCGGCGGAAATCCAAGCAATAACATTTCCGGATTTATCCGTAGCAGTTAAAATCGTGTTATTATAAGTAGCGTTAATATATACTCTGCCGCTATCAATTTTTTTACCTGCCTTTTCCGAAGCAGTCGCCTTCTTGGCTACGGCTGACTCCAGCTTGTCTTTTTCTTCCAATAATTCTTTTTCAGTTTTTTCAATTACTTTTTTTTGACCCATAATATTTTTAGTTTTATAAAATTATTTTAGTTCCACTTTTCTTCTGCCGCTGCCGACTGTTTTTCTGACATTGCCGCGAATAGTCCGAGAATTTGTCTTTGTCCTTTGTCCGCGAGAGGGCAATTTTCTTTCGTGCCTTGTGCCGCGATAACAATGAATTTCCTTTAATCTTTTAATATTGCCTCTGACAATTTGGCGAAGTTCGCCTTCAATCTTATAATTTTTTTCAATAAAATCTTTTATTCTATTAATCTCTTCGGCAGTCAAATCTTTCGCTCTTTTCGTTAATTTAATTTGAGTTGCTTCTAAAATTTTAAACGCTAAAGGACGGCCTATGCCGTAAACATAAGTCAGAGCAATTTCAATTTTTTTATTGTCGGGAATATTAATACCTGCTAAGCGCATAAAAACTTAAACACTAATTTATCCTTGTCTTTGTTTGTGTTTTGGATTTTTCTTACAAGTCACATAAATCCGGCCTTGACGCCGGACTATTTTGCAATTTTGGCAAATTTTTTTAACCGATGAACGCACTTTCATTTTAATTATAATCTTCTAATTATTCTTCCTCTTTTCTTGTCAGAACTTAATTCCAACAAAACTTTATCTCCGGGCAGAACTTTAATATAATGCAGGCGCATCTTTCCCGCAAGATAAGCAAGAATTTCTTCTTCGCCGATTTTAACTCTAAACATCAAAGACGGTAAGGCTTCTAAAACTATTCCTTCAACCGGCTTTTCTTTGTTTCCTGCCATAAAATAAATTTCTCCCCAATATAACAAACCAGCTAATCAAAGTCAATAGTTTTTGAAAATCCCGTAAATTCATAAATGAAGAAGCGCGCTATATATGAAGCGCGCCCAACCTCTTTGCCCTGGGAAATTTACCAATAAACAATTGATAAGATAAGAACGCTTGAAATACAAACAATGATTAACAACAGCGCTATCCTAACTATCGTTTCGTTTATTTTCATCGTAATCCTCCCCTAGAGCCGTGTTTTCTTCGTATAAATTTAATGTGTCTTTTTAAATTATAGATTATTTTATCGGGATAGCAAGTGGAGATTTTTTATTAAAAAAATTATTCCACAAAAACTTTAATATATTTCAAATTATCCGGCACGCTGGTTACCCAAAACGGCCAGAAAGACACCGTGGCTTTTTCAATGCTACCCAAGGAAAAAATAAATAATTTTAACTCGCCTTCTTTTTTCCGGACAATTGAATTTTTAAATGTTTCCACGGCTATCGGCTGCCAAAAGGAGCTGTCATAATTTAAGGAAACAGCCAAACGGCCGCTTGCAAAATCCGGACGGCTTCCGGAATATTCCAACTTGTATTCCTTTGCTTCCAGATTTTCTTTTCCCAAGGATTTATTTGCCAAACCAGTCATTAACTGCAAAACATCAAATTCTTTAAAAGCAATAATTTTTAATTCTCCCTCAAGAGAATAAAGAAAATTACCGCTTTCATCCGCTTCTTTGTCGCTAGCTTCTTTTAAAACAGTAAATTGCTGGCTGTCTTCAACAACTTTATATTCCTTGGGAATCTGAGAAAATATAAATGAGCCGGCGGTTTCTTTCAGAGCAATGGTTGTTTTTTCCTTGGCTAATTTTAAATCTTCTTCGGTAGGATAAAGAAGTTCGCCGACAAGTCCGCCTTTCATCGCTTGGTCAGAGCTGGCATAAAACCCATCATATTTCGGCGTGCCTTTTAAGCCGGGAATAGTGAATTTTTGGGTTGGACCGATATTATATTCCGCGCCGGCTTTATCGGCAGTTACCATTGCTTTAATGCTGGAAGATTCAATTTTACCCTCTCTTATTTTAGCTCCGGGGATGACAATTTTTTTATCCAACCTAAAAATTTTCCCATCTGGGTCTTCAAGCCGAGTGCCGGCAATCAATGTTTGGGAATCAGAACTATAAGAATTGTAAATTGCTATTTCTCCGCTTGCCTTTCGAACAACTTGTTTTTTCCCATGAGCGGAAAAGGCAAGAGAAATATTCCTTACTTCGGAAAAAATTTCCGCGGGAATTTGCCGGTTAGATAAATCAACTCCGCTATTATCTTTTGAAGCAGTTATCCAATCTATATAATTAAACGGGTATTTTTTAGCGACTATTTTTATTTCAACCCTCGGTAAAAATTCCAAAACAGAATAAACGCCGCCGCCGACAAAAATAGCAATAAAAAACAAAACAATGTATTTTTTTATTCTTGAACCGGATCTTGTTTTTAATTCCGGAGCAAAAGCCAGTGATTCTTTAATATCTTCTTTTTTTATTTCCTGCCTTTCTTTGGTTTCGAGCCTTGAAAAATCAAAGGTTTTGATTTCTTTCGGCTTAATATCCGGTTCTTTTACTTTCTCCTCAATTTTCGGCTTAATTTCCGTTTTTTCAGCCTCAATTTTTTCCTCAATCACCGGTTCTTTCGGCTTAATCAACTCTTCTTTTTTGATGAAAACAGCTTTTTTCGCATCTTCTGGAGCAACAATATCGATAACTTTTATTTTTTTCTTTTCCATAAATTTTAAACTTATTTTTATTATTATTCTAAGCTAAAAATAATCAAAAAGCGAATAATTAAAAACCAAAAATAATAAAAATGGCTAAAGTATCGTTGCCCTAATCCTTCTTATTCCTCCAGCAACCGCTTCTTCTTTCTTTATTTTAAAACTGCCGATTTCGGAAGTGTGATTGACATGCGGGCCTCCGCAAAATTCCTTGCTTATATTATTTTCTCCTTCTCCAATAAAATAAACCTTAACCATTTCAGGATATTT
>MGIQ01000008.1:0-15010 GCA_001793825.1 Candidatus Wolfebacteria bacterium RIFCSPLOWO2_01_FULL_38_11 | reverse complement strand
TGCAACGCTCCTGTTTTTTCAGCTTCTGCTTTTGACATTTCTTTATAAAATACCGGCAAATTTTCTTTTATTTTTTGATTGACTAATTCTTCCACTTTTTTGATTTCTTCCTGCGTCATTTTCCGATCAAAAGAAAAATCAAAACGAGCGCGTTCAATATTGATGTCTGATCCCATTTGCCGGACATTTTTACCCAAAACCTCGCGCAAAGCCCATTGAAGAAGATGAGTGGCGGTGTGAAGTTTTACAACTTTTACCATTTCTTCTTCATTGGCAGCTTTAATTTCCCCCGTATCAATTAAAAGCCCGTGCCCGCCGAATTTTTTCTCTCGTCCGGCGCGGGAAATTTCTTGGTGTTTTTTAAATTCTATTTCAAAATCTTCGCGAAAAAGATTCTTTGTCGAATCTTTTGAAGCTAATTCGATAATCAGCTCGTATGGCAATCCAAAGGTCTCATAAAGATAAAACGCTTCCTTGCCTGTAATTTCCGGATATTTTTCAATTTCTTTTAATCCATTGGCTATCGCTTCCTGAAATTTCAATTTCTCTTCTTCCAAAACTTCTAAAATTATTTTTGCCTCTGTCAGCTCCGGATAAATCTTTCCAAATTTTTCTTTGACAATTTCAACGCTTTCCGGAAATAAATCAGCGTGAATGTCATATTTTATCTGATAAGCCAGAATTCTTCGCAAAAGACGCCTTAAAATATAACCAGCTTCTTTATTTGAAGGCCTGATTCCGTCAGCAATTAAAAATACAGAAGAGCGAAGATGGTCGGCTAAAACGCGGATAATTTTTTCATTATAATTTCCGGATTCTTTTATTTTTGAAGCTAAAGAATGAAAAATGTCGGTCTCATAAACATCTTCAACTCCATTAAGAACGGAGACGAGCCTTTCCAAACCCATACCGGTATCAACTCCCGGATTTTTAACTTTTATAAATTTTCCGCCCTTTTCCTTGTAATATTCGTTAAAAACAATATTCCAAATTTCTACTCCATCAACATAAATTTCACTGGAAGGGCCGCAGGGGCCTTCATCACCGGTTGGACCCCAGAAATTGTCAGCCCGGCTGCCAAGCATAATTTTTTCCTTGGGAAGGCCGATTTCCTGGTGCCAAATTTTGTAAGATTCTTTGTCATGAGGCACTTCATCGTCTCCTTTAAAAACAGAAACAGTTATTCTTTCGGGATTTATTCCCAAAATATCCGCCACAAATTCATAAGCCCAGTAAATCGAAGATTTTTTAAAATATCCGCTTTGGCCGAAATCTTCCGGATTGTCGGAGCCGACCGGGCCAAAAGAAAAATTTCCAATCATTTCAAAAAAAGTCAAATGGGTTTTATCGCCCACTTCTTCAATATCGCTAGTCCGAAAACATTTTTGAATTGAAACAACGCGCTGGGAATTAAAATCTGTCAAAGCATTAAGCTCGCCGGTATAATATTTCTTGAATTGCTGCATTCCGGCAGTAGTTAACAAGACAGAAGGGTCATTGGGAATTAAAGAAGAAGAGGGAACTATTTTATGCCCTTTTTTTTCAAAAAAATTGAAAATTTTTCGGCGAATTTCTTCGGAAGTCATAAATTAATATTCCTCCAAGGCTTTTGATTTGACATGTTTTTTTATCTTCTCCAAGGCTTTCGCCTCAATTTGGCGGATGCGCTCGCGAGTAACATTAAATTTTTTTCCCACTTCTTCCAAGGTATGAGTAATGCCGTCGTCTAAGCCGAATCTAAGTTTGAGAATTTCTTGCTCTCTTGGAGACAAATCAACCAAAATTTCCCTGATTTTATCTTTAAGCAGAATACGGGAGACGAGCTGGCTTGAGGTGGGACTTTTATCGTCTTTGACGATTTCCGCGAGTTTCGAATCTTCATCTTCTTCGCCGATCGGCGCTTCAAGAGACATAACATCCTGGGAAATTTTCTGGATATGGTGGATTTTATCAACATTAATTCCCATTTCAATGGCGATTTCTTCAGCTAAAGGGTCGCGGCCAAGTTCCTGAGCCAATCGCCTTTTAATTTGAGTGTACTTGGAAATCGTTTCAATCATATGGACCGGAATCCTGATGGTTCGGGATTGATCGGCCAAGGCGCGGGTAATCGCCTGCCTAATCCACCAAGTGGCATAAGTGGAAAATTTAAAGCCACGGCGATAATCGAATTTTTCAACAGCTTTAGCCAAACCAATATTGCCTTCCTGAATTAGATCCAAAATGCTCAAATTCGGAGAACGATAAACATAGCGCTTGGCAATAGAGACAACCAATCTTAAATTGGCCTGCATTAATTGCTGACGCGCTTCTTCATCGCCATGCTCCGCGCGCTTGGCAAGCTCTCTTTCTTTTTCGCCGGTAAGCAGTGGAGTTTTGCCGATTTCCCGAAAATACATCTGCACCGCGTCAGGAAGATCTCCTTCTTCAAATTCAGTTGCTTTTTTGAGTTCATCTTCGCTTACTTCCTTTCCCGGAATTTCAATGAGTTGGGAAGTTTCAATTACTTTGATATTGGCTTTTTCCAAACGGCTGTAAAGCTCTTCCAAAAAAACAACATCTTTTTCAATGTGGGGAAAATAATATAAGATTTCCGTGTCAGTGACAAAACGACGAGTACGGCCTCTTTTAATTAAGTCGTCAATTAAAGATTCGTCAAATTTAAATTTCTTTTTTTGGCCTTTTGAAGGAAGCTTCGCCTTTTTGGACTTTTTTGCCGCTTTTTTAAATTTTTTTTTGCCAGTTTTACTGGCAATTTTGCGCTTGGCGGCTTTTGATTTTTGCCTTTTGGCCTTTTTTGACATTTTTTAATTATGCATTATTTTTGAAATTTCATCAAATTCCTTGAGCAATTTTTGGGCGGTATCCTCGTCATTGTCCCTTTCGGCTTTTTTTATTGATTTCATCAATTCTTCCCTTTTTTCTTTTAAATGCTCTAAACGCAATTGCTTTGTCAGTTCAAGGCATTCGGAATCTAATTTTTCTTCATCGGAACCGGATTCAAACGAAGAGCGAAGAGATATCAAATTAAACAATTCATCCAAATCAGCATCGTTAAATTTTTTTTGAGAATTTTTGTCCATTATATTTTCCGCAATCATCAAATAATTTTTGGGCAAATAATCAAAACATTGTTTTAATTGATTGTGAAAATCTTTTTTTGCCACGGCCAAAGAAAGCAATCTTTGGGCAATCAATTCTTTTCGCGAAAAATTATTATTTTGTTTTTGAACAGCGGTTTTTTGAAAAAATTGGCCACTTATTTTTTCGGTTTTCAACTGCTTGATTTCATCAATTAACGCTTCTTCTTTAACTCCGGATTTTATAGAAAGCTCATGAAGCCAATGAGACTGTTCAATTGGGCTGAGATTTTTTATTTTTGCCAGAATTATTCTGATGCTGTTTTTTAACATTCTTAAATCTTTTGCATCTTCCGTCAGATAACGGCTGAAATAAAATTCCATTGAACTTTGGGCGTTGGAAACCAATTCTTTCAATTGGCTGGGTTTTTTTAAGACCAATTCAGCCGGATCCTTGGCGTCTTTGATTATTAAAAGGCTTACATTGAAATCCAAACTATTGGCTAAATCAATACTGCGCTCCGCGGCCTTTAAGCCCGCTTCGTCGTTGTCAAAACAAAATGCCAAATTATCAGTTTGACGGCGCAAAACTTTCAAATGGTCTTGCGTTAGAGCGGTGCCGGAAGTGGCGATAGAATTTTTTACGCCATCCTGCCAAGACATTAAAAAATCCATCTGACCCTCCATAAGCACAGCCTTATTTTCCTCGCGGATAAAATTTTTACTTTTATGAAAGCCGTAGAGGATTTTCGATTTGTTAAAAATAGGCGTTTCCGGACTATTGATGTATTTACCGATTTCTCCCGTGTCATACTTCGGTAAAATTCGCGCGCTAAAGCCAATGGCCTTGCCAAAGTGGTTAAAAATCGGAAACATTATCCGGCCTCGGAAACGGTCAACATATCCGCCTTTTTCAGTTTTGAAATTTAAACCAGCTCTTTCTATATCTCTGACATTAAAACCTTCTTTAATTAATGCCATTGTTAATTTATCAAATTCGGGGAAAGCGTAACCAATTTCAAACTCTTCAATAATTTCATTTTTCAGGCCGCGATTAATTAAATAATCCGTTGCTTCTTTATTTTCTTTCAGGTTCTTCTTAAATAAATTTTTAGCCGCTTCATTGATTTCATAGAGAACGTCAAATTGCCTTTGTTCAATGGGGCTGATTTTTTTAAGTTCTATGCCCGCTTTTTCCGATAGAATTTTTAAAGCTTCGTAGAATTCCAAATTCTCGTATTTCATCAGAAATTTGAAAATATCGCCTCCTTCAGAGCAAGAGCCGAAGCAATGCCAGGTTTGGCGATCAGGCGAAATAATAAAAGAAGGCGTCTTTTCCTTGTGAAAAGGGCAAAGCGCTTTAAAATTTTTGCCAGCGGGCTGGATTGGAATATAGCCGCGGATAAATTCCACAATATCCAATTTTTCTTTTATTTGTTCAACGGGAGTCATAATTTTCAAAAAAAGGAGTTTTCCTTTTTATATCATTCTATTATATTATGTATAGGAGTACTAAAATGCGCAACAATATCATCCATAGCGGAGCCAATGAATTAACCTACGAAATCCGCGGCATTGTAGAAATCGCCGAAAAATTGGAGAAATTAGGAGTTAATATCATCTGGGAAAACATCGGTGATCCAGTGGCTAAAGGCGAGCCAGTACCTGATTGGATAAAAGAAATCGTTAAAAAAGCTTTAGATGAAAATAAAAATTTTGCCTATTCTCCGACTAAAGGCCTTTTAAAAACCCGCGAATTCCTGGCTGAAAAATGCAATTCAAACGGCGGCGCCAAAATCACGCCTGAAGATATTATTTTTTTTAACGGCTTAGGAGATGCTATTTCTAAAATTTATACTTATTTAAACCGCGAATCGCGAATTATCGGCCCCTCGCCCGCTTATTCCACCCATTCTTCGGCAGAAGCGGCTCATGCCGGCAGTCCGCACTTAACTTATGATTTATTGCCGAAACTTGGCTGGCTGCCTGATATCAATGATTTAAGAAATAAAATCCGCTATAATCCGGCAATTTCCGGAATTTTAATAATCAATCCCGATAATCCAACCGGAATGATTTATCCTCGCCGCGTTCTTGAAGAAATTGTCAAAATTGCCAAAGAATATGATTTATTTATTATTTCCGATGAAATTTACTCTAACATTATTTATGGCAACGAAGAAACCGTTAAATTGTCAAAAATCATTGCCGATGTTGCTGGCATCGCCATGAAAGGCATTTCCAAAGAATTGCCCTGGCCCGGAAGCCGCTGCGGCTGGATAGAAGTTTACAACAAAGACAAAGACCAAATTTTTGCCAAATATATAAAATCGATCATTGACGCCAAAATGCTGGAAGTCTGCTCAACTACTTTGCCTCAAGCCGTTATTCCGGAAATTATGACTGACAGCCGCTATGAGTCGCACTTAAAGCAAAGAAATGAAAAATATAAAAAACGGGCTGAACTTGCCTATAAAATAATCAACTCGATCAATGGCGTTATCTCGCCGAAACCATCGGGCGCTTTTTATATGTCAGTGGTTTTTGAAGACGGCGCTTTAAAAAACGGACAAAAATTAAAAATTGAAAATGAAAGAATTAAGGAATTCATCGAAAAAATTTCGGAAAATGTAGCGCCAGATAAAAGATTTGCCTATTACCTTATGGCCGCCACAGGCATTTGTGTTGTGCCCTTGACCGGTTTTAATTCCGATTTATACGGTTTTAGAATCACTTTATTGGAGCCAGATGAGGAAAAATTCAAGAAAACCCTAGAGACCATTACGGAAAAAATCCGGGAATATTTAAGAAGTTAATTCTTCAAACAACAAATCCCCTGCCTCACACAGGGAATTCGTTGAAAAATTTTACCAATTCCAGCAACGATTATCAACTATTTTTATCCACATCTTGATTGTTGCTGTTTTCATGGCTATTTTTTTCATTTTTATGGCTACTTTCGTTTTCTTCATCTCTATCTTCTTCATCTTTATTGCTGTCCTTGTCATTTTTTTCATTGTGAAAATCAGAATCTGCGCTGGTAGTATCGCCATCATTATTTTCCTCATCGTCAAGCCGGCTGTCAAAATCAACTTTTAAAATAATTTCCGCCATAATTTTCGCCTCGGACGCTTTTTTTATGGAATCTTTTGCTTTGGAAAAAGATTCTTCATATTTACCGCTGTCATAATCAGACTTGGCGGACAAAAACAAAGTTTTTGCAATTTCTAATTTCTCTTTGGCCGAAGCAACAGTTGAAGTGCCGAATTTTTCGCTGATTCTATTGATAAAATTTTCAGTTGAATTAATCTTGTTTTGAGCGGCTTTAATTTTACCTTGAGCGCTGACAGCAATTCCGGCTGATCTCGCGCGATTGTCTTCATCTTCGTCAATATCATGAACTTTACTTCTAATTTTTTCTTCAGAGTCATCAACTGATCTGACGATTTTTCTAATTTCTTCTCCAAGCTTATCATCTCTTCCGTCTTTTAAATTTATTGATTCTCTATAAGCGGAAACGGCGGCTTTTAATTCTTCTTTTGTTTTAAAAGCTTTTTCCGACTCGCCTTTATCTTGAAATTCATTAGCCTTAACTGAAACAATATCAAGATGAGAATTGAAATTATCGAGCGCTTTATTCAAGGACAATTCCAATTTTCCAATTTGTTCACCAGTAATTGAAGTATTCAATTTAGCTTCTGTAATAAGTTCGGAAATTTCTTCAACCCGTCTCTGGGCTAAATTCATTCTTGCCTTGGTTTCTGACTCATCGTTGAAAATTACGGCAAGCCTTGCGTCTTCGCTTAAAATTTTTACAGGATAAAGCGTATCTCCGGGAAGGCTGTTTTGAGAGGCGGCCACCGTAGCGGCGCTGGCTCCGATTCCGATGAGGCCCAAAATAATCGCAATAGGCATTGTTTTAAACATTTTGGCATTAAACACATTAAACAGTGGTGAAAACCTTTGAAAATAAAGACTCTCTTCTCTTTCATTTCTTACAAAAGGAGTTTTTTCCACATAAGAGACAAGTTTTTCTCTTAATAATTTCAAAAAGGCCTCGTCAGTCGGCTGATTTTTTAATTTTCTTAAAGCTTTTTTTATTTTTACTCCTTTAAACATTTTCATTTTCAAATATTTTTTTCTTTAAAACTTTTATGGCTCGGTGGATAATCACATATATATTGACGCTGGACTTATCGGTAATCTTACTGATTTCATCAATGCTCAAATCGTCAATAAAACGATAAATCAAGATTTTTCTGTAATCTTCCGATAATTGCTCCAGATTTTTCTTCAATAATCCGATTTCAATTCCCTTATCAATATCTCGGGAAAGGGATTTTTTATCATCCTTAAATTCCGGCAAATTATCAAAAGAAACCGCCTCCTTAGGCTTTTGGCGGTAATGGTCAATGATTAAATTATTGGCAACCTGATACAGGAAACCTTTTAGATTTTTTACCTCCTTCCCTCCGCTTAAATATTGCCAGGTTTTTAAAAACGTCTCGGAAGTTAAATCTTCGGCCAATGCCATATTACTGACACGGAAGTAAATGTGCCTTAAAATATTTTCCGAACACTGGTCGTAGGCCGCCAAAAACGCTTCTTCAATCCTCATTTCTTTATTTTTTGAAAATTTGCTCTTTAACATATAATTAGACGCAAATATTATTATTTTCTTACTTTCTCTGTTATAATATAGCGCAAATGGCCATTCTTGAAGTTAAAAATCTTAACATTGAATTGGGAGGGGTTCAAGTTCTGGAAAATATCAATTTTGAAGTGAATCGAGGCGATGTTTTGGCAATTATCGGGCCAAACGGCGCGGGAAAAACAACTCTGCTGAAAGCTATTTTAGGATTAATAGATTATAAAGGGGAAATAAAATGGCAACAAAATATAAAAATCGGCTATGTTCCTCAAAGAATGGACATTGAAACCGATGTTCCTCTTACGGTAAAAGAATTTTTTTATTTACGGGGAAAGCAAACTACTGACGCGGCGATAGAGGATATTTTAAAGGCGGTTCAGCTTGATGAAAAAATATTAAAATCCGGATTTGGAGAAATTTCAACCGGCCAAAGGCAAAGAATTCTAATTGCTTGGGCAATGATGGAAAATCCCGATGCCCTTCTTTTTGACGAACCAACCGCTGATATTGACATTGCCGGACAGGAGTCAATTTATAAAATGCTTTATAATCTTCAGAAAAACTTTAATTTAACAATCATTCTGGTTTCCCATGATTTAAACATCGTTTATCGTTATGCGGAAAAAGTTTTGTGCATTAATCGGCAGGCGTTGTGCATTGGAACGCCGGAAGAAATTCTAGACACGGAACATTTAACAAAGCTTTACGGCGGAGAAAAGGGTTTTTACCATCATGAACATAAACATTAATTTATTGCAGCCGTTATTAGTAGCCGTATTTGTCGCTGGAGCAGCCAGTCTTTTGGGCGTCTTTGCGATTTTAAAAAGAATGGCTTTGGTCGGAGACGCCTTATCTCATGTGGCTTTGCCGGGCATTGCCTTAGCTTTGATTTTTAATTTTAACCTGTTTTTGGGAGCTATTTGTTTTTTGATTGTGGCAACTTTCGGAATCTGGTTTTTGAAATACCAAAGCAATTTGCCAATTGAAACAATTGTCGGAGTATTTTTCGCCGCAAGCCTTGCGCTGGGAACATTAATTACGCCGGAACAAGAACTCTTAGAAGCTCTTTTGGGAAATATAACATCATTAACTTGGCAGGAATCAATAATCTCTATTTTGTCTTCCTTGGTTTTAGTAATTATTCTCCTTTGGATTCACAAAAAATTAACCATAAATATGATTTCTGAAGAAATGGCAAGTTCAATTGGAATAAATAATAAGCGTTTGGACTTTATTTATTTAATGATATTTGCCTTGGCAGTGGCTTTAGGCATCAGGTTTGTCGGAGCGCTGCTAATGGGGTCATTAGTAATTATTCCCGCTGCTTCGGCAAAAAATATTACAAAGAGCTTATATTCTTTTATGGGATTAAGCGTTGTTTTTGGAATTGTTTCCTCGGCCTTTGGTATATATATTTCTTTTATTTACAATCTTTCTCCGGGACCGATTTTTATTCTAATAAGCTCAATATTCTTTGTGATATCCCTACTGATTCGGCGCTTGAGATAATTTTACCGCTTAATCAGACTTTACTTTTATTTTCTTCGATTTACTGCGGTTTATTTTAGGGAGAACGATTTTTAAAACGCCGTTTTTAAAAGTTGCATGGGATTTATCGGCATCAATTTCTTCGGGAAGAATTATAGAACGGGAAAACCTGCCCCAAAAACATTCTGAATAGAGATAATCTTTTGTTTCCACTCTTTCTTCTTTTTTCCTTTTGCCTTTAATCACAACTGAATCGCTGGTAATTGAAATATCAATATCTTCCGATTTAATGCCGGCAACCGGGGCTTCTATAATGAAACCGACCGGCGTAAAATAGACATCAACGGCTAATTGGCCTTCCGGACCTTCAAAAATTTCCACCATTTCTTCTTTAGCTTCGGGAATGTTTTTTTCAATATCTAAATCCTCCTTCTTTGAGGATTGTTTTATTTTTAAATTTGTTTCTTTTTGCGGAGATTCAGCGGGTTTAGAAGCGGTTTTCTTCCTTGAAATACTGGAGAACTTCCCATCCGGTCCGACAGACGCCAATCTTGCAAAAAATTCTTTTTCATCCATAAAATTACTTAATTATTCGTTTTAATTTCTCGAAATCCCAAAAAACGAACATTGCTATAATAATCAAAAATAACGTTGGATAAAGCAATACCCTGTCAAATAATATTATAAAATAATTAAAAAATGCGTGCAACAAGGTGGCAAAAATGAGACCGATAATTATTTTACGGTTTGCCCAAAAATATCCGACAACGCCCGAACTTAAAGCATGAAGAAGAGTTGCGCCGACAAAGCGCAGAGTCATCGCGGCAATAACCCCTTTAATTTCCATATTGTTAGAAAAAACAGCTCCAAAATTAACCAAAACATTCTCAATCGCGGCAAAGCCAAGAGCGGCGGCAATCATATAAATCATGGCATCAACCGGCTCGTCAAAAAATTTACTTTTTCTGACAACTAAATAAGCGGCCAAAAATTTAAAAATTTCCTCAATTGAAGCCAGAGAGAAAAAAGAAACCAATCCATTTTCATAAAACTTAAAATAATCCAGAATATCTTTTGCAAATATCTGGAATAAAAGAACTATGGAAGAAATAACGGCTCCGGCCAAGAAAACTTTTAAAATCATTTTCTTCGGCTCCGGATGAATATCTTCTTTTAAAAAGAAAATCAGCCAAATAATCGAAGGAGATAAGCCAAGAAGTATAATAAAAAAAATCATAAAGTATCAATAATTTTCTATCATTAATAATTCTTTTTCTTTATTGGGCAAAGATTGATAAATTTCTTCCGTGATAAAAGGCATAAAAGGATGGAGAATTTTTACAGATTCCTTTAAAATTTCAGATAAAACATATTGCGCAGACCGTTTGCTTTGTTCATCTTTGCCGATTAAATGGGGTTTTATTTCTTCGATAATTTTATCGCAGAAAACATGCCAAAAATAATGGTAAATTTTTTCGCTTGCCGCATAAAATTTAAAAGATTCCATAAGCTTAGAGATGTCTTTTTTAATTTTTACCAATTCATTTAATTTCTTTTTATCAGCCGCGCTTAATTTCGGCTTTGATTTGAAATCAAAATTTTCCAAATTTATTAAGACAAAACGGCTTGCCTGCCAAATTTTGTTGGCAAAATTGCGATAACCGCGGATTTTTTCTTCGGAAAATGCCGAATCAGTGCCCGGAGTATTGCCAATGATTAAAGCCATTCGCAAGGCATCAGAGCCGTATTTTTCAACCATATCAATCGGATTAATAACATTTCCTTTTGATTTTGACATTTTCTGCTTGAATTGATCGCGGACCAATCCGTGAAGATAAACATATTTAAAAGGAATTTTCTTGGTCCGATAAAGTCCCAACATTATCATTCTGGCAACCCAAAAGAATAAAATATCCCAACCGGTTTCCATAACATCAGTCGGATAGAAATTTTTGTAATCCGCGCCATCGGGATAACCAAGTGTTAAAGGCGGCCACTGCCCGGAAGAAAACCAAGTGTCAAAAACATCTTTGTCTTGTTCAACTTTTCCGCTTCCGCATTGCGGGCATTTTATCGGATTAGACTTGTTAATAATCCAAAAACTGCAATCCTGGCATTGCCAGGCCGGAATCTGAATGCCCCAGACAATTTGCCTTGAGATATTCCAATCTCGAATATTTTTCAGCCAATGAAAATAAATTTTCTTAAACCTTTCGGGAATAAATTTTATCTTGCCGGCTTTAACCGCGTTAATTGCCGGTTTGGCCAACGGCTCCATTTTGACAAACCATTGACTCATTAATTTCGGCTCAATTGCGGTGTTGCATTTATAACATCTGGCAATATTGTGCTGATAGGTTTCATCAATTTTCTCCATCAATCCTTTTTTCACCAAATCTTCAACAATCAATTTTCTGGCTTCTAAAACTTTCAATCCTTCGTATTTTTTCGCTTCAATGCTTTCGGGAAAATGGCGGACTAAATCCATCTTACCGTATTTATTTATAACTTCCCTTGGGCCATCTATTTCATTTTTATGCCTCTGCCAGGTTTCGTAGTCGTTAAAATCGTGAGCTGGAGTAATTTTGACCGCGCCGGTGCCGAATTGAGGATCAACTATTTTATCAGCAATGATTTTTAATTTTAATTTTGAAATAACAACATCGACTTCTATTTCTTTGCCAATTAAACTTTTATATCTTTTGTCTTTTGGATTGACGGCCACGGCTGTATCTCCAAAAATAGTTTCCGGCCTGACGGTAGCGACGATGATCGACCCGTATTTTATGTAATACAAAGAATCGCGGCGTTCTTCATGGTCGATTTCCAAATCAGAAAATCCTGTTTGATGCTTCGGACACCAGTGAACAAGACGCGTTCCCCGATAAATCATCCCCTTTTGATATAAATCAATAAAAGCATCCTGAGTTTTTGAAATAATATCGGAATCGAGAGTGAATTTTTCCCGCTTCCAGTCGCAGGAAGCTCCAAGCCGGCGAACTTGGCTTTCCATTATTTTTTTGTTTTTATTGGTAAAATCCAAAATTTCCTGAAAAAGCTTTTCGCGGGGGATTTCAAAGCGGTTTCGTCCTTCTTTTTCTATCACTTTGTCGTAGACAATCTGGGTTTCAAAGCCGGCATGATCAGCGCCGGGAATCCATAAAGTTTTAAAACCGCGCATTCTTTTATAGCGAATTATTACATCTTCCAAACCAATCGCCAAAGCATGGCCTAAATGAAGAGAGCCATTGGCATTGGGAGGAGGCATTATAATGGAAAAAGTTTTAGGTTTTTGGTTTTTGGTTTTAGAAAATGGCAAATTGTCGGGATTAAAATAACCGGAATCTTCCCAAGATTTATAGATTTTTTCTTCTACCTCTTTTGAATTATACGGCTTGTTGAATTTTTCCAGCATATTAACGGATGGTTTCGATATAAATACTCGTTTTATTCGGGTCAGCTATATTAAAATTGAACAAGGATGAAGACGAAGCGGCATTTTCCGCCAAAGAAATTCCTTTTGGAAAAATAATTTTAAAAGAAGTTTCGCCGAAGGCTTCTATATTTTCGAGTTCTGTTTTGGAAGCGCTTATTTTTATGTTGCTTCGATTATTTAAGAATCCGGCAATTCTGACTTTAGAAAGAGAAAAAGCGTTTTCATTTACGATAACTCCGCTAACTTCCACTGATTTGCCGTCGTTTAACTTAGTTGAAACTTCCCGGATTTGAGTTTTGGGCCTTTCAAATTCTTCTTTTTTAAGCCAATTTATATCGGAAAAAGAAATTTTCATCTCGGAAATTTCTTTATAATCAATATCCAGCACTTCAATAATATATTTTATTTCTCCGGCATAAATAAAAGATTTTCCGAAAATATTTTTTATTTTCTCGCCGCCTGAGCCGTAAATATCAACGAGATAAGAAAAATTATCAGCGCCGTAATTGCCGTTTGGATTTTTTATTTCCGCCGCCAAAATTGATTTATTCCCGGATGGAAATGATTTTATAAAATTAAGCTGGATTGAAGACAAAGTTTTTATTTCACAATCCAAACAAGGGCCGCCGCAATCAACGCCGGTTTCTTTTTGATTTTGACGGCTGTCAAAACAAGTCGGGTTTGACCTTATTGAAACGAAGTAAATTATTCCAAAAAAAATAGAAATAATCGCGAGGTAGAAAATGCCGTAAATTATTTGCTTGGCCAAGCGCTTATCCATAGATTTAATAATACCAAAATTCCCGAAAATAAAAATCCCCTTCTTGACGGGGATTTTTCAGAAAAACTTTTACATACCGGCGTACCCTACTTTCCCATCCGGCGAAGCAGCGAGTATCATCAGGCTTAAATGCTTTCACTTCTCTGTCCCGATGCCAGAATTATTTACTCTGAATTCCTGGCAAACCCTACTTTCCCAACCGCCGAAGCAGCGAGTATCATCGGGATTTAATGCTTTCACTTCTCTGTTCGGAATGGGAAGAGGTGGGGCACATTAAATTAAATCACCAAGAAATCATAATAAACAATTCTGTGCGGGGCACAGTCGGAATGCCTGTCCCGCACTAAGATTCGTTTTAGTGTGGGAGGAAGAGGTGGGGCACATTTAAGTAAAACACCGGTAAATAAAAATTCTCCTGCGCTATTTTTTTAATATTTTTGTTATCCAACTTTTTGAACCCTGAAATTTATAAGAAAGTCTGACTTATTAGTACTCCTCGGCTAAAACTATTACTAGCCTTACACCTGGAGCCTATCAACGTGGTAGTCTTCCACGAGTCTTGAAGTCTAATCTTAGGAAGGGCTTCGCGCTTAGATGCTTTCAGCGCTTATCCCTGCCGAACATAGCTACCCGGCGCTTCACCTGGTGGCAAAGCCGGTAGACCAGAGGTTCGTTCAACCCGGTCCTCTCGTACTAGGGTCAACTTCCTTCAAACTTCAACGCCTGCAACAGATAGAGACCAACCTGTCTCACGCAAAATTTCAACTATTACTAATTGATTGGACTATACCACCTTCTTTTTTTATTAAGAAGATCGACATTTTATAAAATCTTTGAAGATTTTATCTCTCCGACGTATGTCAGAGAAGTCTCTACGGGGTTAATATACGCTTTTTTCGCTTTTTAGAATAATTTAATTCTCTAAAATCATCTATTAATTTTGCAAGCTTAATAAAATCATTCTTGTTTTTTATATTCTCTTTAATATCTAGAATTTTTATCATCAAATTAACTTGTTCTTTTTTTAGAATTACAAATGGTTTTACTATTTGTAAAAATTTTCTAATTGCATCTGTTTTTCCAATTATATACTCAAGAATGCCGTCTTTACGTACTCTTAAATATCCTAAATTAATTAAATTACAGATTTTTTGAAAGTTAATTTGATCTTTTTGAGATTGAAATAAAACGATATACGGCGATATTTGAAAACCATATCGATAACTTTGATTTGGTTTTAATCGCACATAAATACTCCCATCTCCATCTAAAAATCCTGCAATATATGATTTTTGAGCTTGATTAAGCATATATAACTTCCCTCGGTATTATCCTAACATTTGACAGGTTGAAAATCAATATTAGGATTTCACCGATATGAGTCGATTTATTCGATATACCTTACGGTATAAAGCCGCCGTGTTCGATTGTCGTAAAGGGTTCTTTTCTTTGACGGTCTGAACCCAGCTCACGTACCACTTTAATTGGCGAACAGCCAAACGCTTGGGACCTTCTCCAGCCCCGCGCTGTGGTGAGCCGACATCGAGGTGCCGAGCGAGGCCGTCGATAGGAAC
>MGIQ01000007.1:5335-6308 GCA_001793825.1 Candidatus Wolfebacteria bacterium RIFCSPLOWO2_01_FULL_38_11 | reverse complement strand
GCTGAGAGCGGGACTAAGTCTTCGTGAGGCCCTTGAGATTATGATAGCTGACGCGGAAAAGCCGATGATGAAAAAAGTCTTGATATCCGCGAAAGATAATCTCGAAAAAGGCCAACCACTTTCAGTCGCTTTTACAGCTTATCCAAAGCATTTTTCCGAAGTATTCATCGGTATGATTCGCGCCGGAGAAGTTTCCGGTACACTGGACAAGACTCTCGATCAACTTGGAGACCAAATGCTTCGCGATCATGATCTCATGAATAAAACAAAAGGAGCGATGATATATCCGATTATTTTAATGACGGGCTCTCTGGCTTTAGTCGTATTTTTACTGACTTTTGTTTTGCCAAAACTTGCTACGGCTTTTGCAAGGAGCGGATTTAAGTTGCCTTTAGTAACTCGTATTTTTCTTGGTGTTGGTGACATATTTTCAAAGAGTCCGATTATAACGTTTGGATTGCTAATCTCGATTATTATTTTTATGCTTTATTTTCGAACGACTCCTACGGGCAAGAGGTTTTTTCTGTCGTTTTTTTGGAAAATCCCGATTTTTAAAAATTTGATGAAAAAAATAGCACTTGTTAGATTCACTCGCACGCTGCAAAATTTATTAAATTCCGGAATGAATATTATTGAGTCATTGGAAATCACAGCGACTTCAATAAGCAATGAAATGTATCGAGATTTTATTTTGAAAGTTAAAGACGATTTGAGGCGCGGCATGCCCCTAACGGAATCGTTCAAGAAAAATCCGGAACTTTTTCCGAATATTCTAACTAATATGATGGCTGTCGGAGAACGAACCGGAACGCTGGGAAGTATTTTGGCCACAATGAGCAGTTTTTATGATGAAGAAGTGGACAGAACATTAAAAAATCTTGTTGCTCTGATGGAACCATTGATGTTGCTTGTGATGGGCGTTGTTGTCGGTGGCCTTGCGATATCAATATTGGTACCGATTTATCAGATGGTG
>MGIQ01000007.1:5052-5316 GCA_001793825.1 Candidatus Wolfebacteria bacterium RIFCSPLOWO2_01_FULL_38_11 | reverse complement strand
TTTATGAATAATTTTAAATTATATATTGAAGGAAGATCATGAAATGATATATAAAAAAGTTGACGATTTATCCAGAATGACAACATCTTTTTATTCAAAATTATGAATCTAATTAAACCGCTTAACCGCTTAACCGCTAAGCTGCTTGATCGTGGCTTTACATTATTGGAGGTCATCCTCGTTATCGCTATTTTAGCCATTATTTCTACTATCAGTTTTTCCTATCTTGGCGGATTTAAGACAAGCTCGGAATTGGATGAGACA
>MGIQ01000007.1:4663-4860 GCA_001793825.1 Candidatus Wolfebacteria bacterium RIFCSPLOWO2_01_FULL_38_11 | reverse complement strand
CTCAGGGTGTAACTTTCAGTATGCCGGCCGCCGGTCAATCAGTTGATGTGATATTTTCCAAAATTACCGGCGTGCCGGCAGTTGCGCAAAATATCGTGATTAGTTTGCAAAATAGCACGAAGACGATAATCGTAGAGACGTCGGGACGCATACATGTACAATAGGGAAAGGGGAAGAGTGAAGAGCGGAAAATTAAA
>MGIQ01000007.1:3112-4499 GCA_001793825.1 Candidatus Wolfebacteria bacterium RIFCSPLOWO2_01_FULL_38_11 | reverse complement strand
GCAGAGCGGTCAAGTATTGTTTGAGATCTTACTCGCTGTCGCCATTCTTGTCGGTGTGGCGGCTGTATCCGTGCAGCTTTCGCAGATGAGCTTGCAATCAGCGGATGTGGCGGGGGACAGGACGGTGGCGACAAATCTTTCAAGAGAAGTCGTGGAGGCAACGCGAGCTATATCAGGAGAAAATTGGACGAATTTTTATAATATTACAAAAGGTAGTCAGTATCATCCGGAGGTACAGACAAACAAATGGGTATTAGTGTCAGGGTCGGAAAATGTAATAATCAATAGCGAAACATATGCAAGGTTTTTGACAGTGGACAATGTGTCGCGCAATCTATCAAGCGGAGATATTGAGTCAGTTTACAATTCCGCAAACGATGATCCTTCAACGCAAAAAGTGACGATAATGATTCAGAAATCCGGACTGGCGGATGTTACATATAGTGAATATATTTCTCGCTGGAGAAACGCTTCTCCGGTGCAGACTATTTGGCAAGCGTCTGGGCAAGGGGATAACCCAACCTCAGGCGACAGTACAAATTTTAATAATGGCTATTCATCTGATGATGGAAATGTGGATACCACGACCACAACAGGAAGTTTAAAATTGAAAACGCAATAAAATCTCACCAACCTCACGACCGTGAGGTTGGTGAGATTTTAATAATTTATTATAAAAATATTAATCAATAATGAAAGGGGAGACAACATTAAAAGTTTTAGAAATTATAAAAGATGGCACAATTGGCATGTTCGATGCGATGGCCGTTTTTCTAAGCGTTCCTTATGGCTCTTCTCTTAGAAAATTTGAATATGAGCTTTCAAAGATTCAAAATAAACGTCTAAAGGATCAACAAAATAAAATTATAGATAAAAAAGTGCGTCAACGATTTTATAGTATGATTCACAGGCTGGAGAAAGATGGTTTAATAGAGAAAGAACAAAACAAAGAAGGAGCATTCTTTAAAATGACAGCTGATGGGAAGAAGCGGTTAAAGTTTTTAAGAGAAAGAAAAAGTAGTGCGATGCCAAAAGCGCACTATCAAGCTTCAGAAAATAATAATTTTGTAATAATAACTTTTGATATTCCGGAATCTGAAAGAAGGAAGAGGGATTGGTTGAGGTTGGCGTTGAAAAATATGAAATTTAAATTTATTCAAAAAAGCGTTTGGATTGGTAAGGTTAAAATTCCCAAGGAGTTTTTGGATGATTTAAGAGAGTTTAAATTGGTAAATTTTGTAGAAATATTTGAAATAAATAAGAAGGGAACGCTTCAGCAAGTAATTTAAAGGGGTTCTAGGTTTTATTGTTTTTTAAAGAAACTTTAAATATTTTATAAAGTGATTTTCCCTCTCTAACCTCACCAATCTCACGGTCGTGAGATTGG
>MGIQ01000007.1:2853-3083 GCA_001793825.1 Candidatus Wolfebacteria bacterium RIFCSPLOWO2_01_FULL_38_11 | reverse complement strand
TCTCCAACTTCACCACTCTCACGGTTCTGAGATTGGTGAGGTTGGAGAGAGGGAGAGGATGGAGTGGGAGGTTTGATGAATTCCAGAATTTAATAAAAATTTGTTATAATTATTTTGTACTAGAATAAGATAATAAAAACAAAAACATTTTTTAAATTTAGCATAGTGGTTTTGAGCATAAGAGCATGTTAATTTATGAAATTAGACAAAAATAAAACGGATACATTAAA
>MGIQ01000007.1:2364-2807 GCA_001793825.1 Candidatus Wolfebacteria bacterium RIFCSPLOWO2_01_FULL_38_11 | reverse complement strand
GCAATGGTTATTTCTGTCGCGGTAAATGGTTGGTTGTTTTTTGGGTGGAATCAAAATGATACAAGGGTAAGTATTGAGAAGATTGAAGATCAATATAATTTATTAAATCCCGCGAGAAAATCAGTTGAGCAGGAAGATTTGATTATTAATTTCCAGCCATTGCGTGATTATCTTAACGACAAATACGAAGCTGACCCAAATATTTCCATTTATTTTGAATATCTGCCGACTGGCGCCAGTATCGCCATTAACAAAGATGCCGAATTTTATCCCGCGAGCTTGTTAAAAGTGCCAGTCGCAATGGCAGTGGCAAAAAAAGTAGAAAGAGGGGATTGGAAATGGACCAATGAGTTGGTGCTAATGTCTGCGGACAAAGACGATGGATTTGGGACGCTTCATAAAGAGCCTGCGAATTCAACCCACACGATAGAAAAACTCGTCAG
>MGIQ01000007.1:0-2342 GCA_001793825.1 Candidatus Wolfebacteria bacterium RIFCSPLOWO2_01_FULL_38_11 | reverse complement strand
AGAGCCTGCGAATTCAACCCACACGATAGAAAAACTCGTCAGACTTTCTTTATCTGACTCTGACAATACGGCGCATTTTATGTTGGCGAGGAATTTAGAAGTAGAGGAGATCGAAGATGTATACGACCATATGGGCTTGAAAGATTTTTTGAAAAGCGATGGAAGACTAAGTGCCAAAAGATATTCGGTTATGATGCGCGCGCTTCATAGCGCGTCGTATATATCGGAAGAAAATTCACAGAAACTACTTTTGTATTTATCTCAATCGCCGTTTAAATATTACATCCAAAGTGGGTTGGAAAAAGATGTCGTGTTCTCGCATAAAATCGGAATTTCCGAGGAAGAAAATGTTTTTATTGATTCCGGTATTGTGTACGCGAAAAACAGATCGTACATTCTCACGGTGATGATAAAAGATAAAGACGAACAAGCATCGAAAAAAATAATGGCTGATATTTCTGGAAAGGTGTATAATTATGTGAAAGATTATGAAGAATAATTTTATGTTCAAAAAGATACTCAGAATTTTTCGCAATAGTTTTCTTTTCCTAGTTATTTTTAGCGTATCGTTTTCCAATGTTCCTTTTTATGTTTTGTCTGGCTTGGTTGATGGGTATATTAAGACCGCGAACATTGTGGACCGCGCGTGGCATTTATCACAGGATGACAATGTGGTGGATAAACTCAATTCATTCAAGGAATTGGCCGGATGGGTAAAGATTCATGAGGCGCGCGCCGCGGTCGCTTTGCGAGGCACGAATAAGCAAGGTATCGCCTCTAATGGTGGCGATGTTACACTTACTTTTGATACAGGAGGTGGTGCTCCGCAGCAAGGAGATGTTGTTATCCTCTGGGGAGGTCGTGGGAACTCAAGCGACGCAACAGCTTGGGGACCAATTACGACCGGTTATAACGCTATCTCTACTATTAATAGCACCGGTCCGAAGTTTGGCGTTTGGTATAAGGTTATGGGGGTGACGCCTGATACACAAGTCCAGGGCGAGGGTGGCGCGGGGGCTGCGCACGGTGTAGTTTACGGTGCTTATGTTATTGATGGTACCACCATTGACCCGGTCATTTTTGATCAAACAGCGGTCAGTACCGGGCAGTTATCCTCGTGGGTTCCAAATGGACCTGCTATTGTCACACAGACTGACGGAGCATTAGTGGTAACACACGCGGCAGCTAGCGCGACTGATTCCACACGCGGAACTGTTAGTGGGTACACGATTTTAACAGGGGGAACCGTTAATGAAACAGATGACTTTGTAAGTGAAGCAGCCTATGTTGTTGCGGGTGCTCCGGGAACATATGACCCCCCCGCATGGGGCACATGGGCTGCCGGCATAGGCGGAGCCATTACTATCGCGTTTAAGCCGGCGCCACCACCAGCCGACACCACCCCGCCTACGCCCGACCCTATGACTTTTGCCTCGGCGCCAAATAATGTGAGCGCTTCGCAGATTGATATGACTGCGACTACCGCTACGGATGCCACCACGCCACCGGTTAGTTATTACTTTGCGTTGGACACTACTTCCTGTACTGCCGCTAACATCGGCGCAGGCGCCGCTGATAGCGGGTGGCAATCAGGCACAACCTATAGTGACACTGGTCTTGGTGTAAATAAATGTTATGGCTATAAGGTCAAAGCGCGTGATTCGGTCGGAACGCCGAATGAAACTGGTTATTCCGGTATTACCACTCTTTATACTTCAGCCAATACGCCGGGAACGCCGACTCTGGGCAGTCCGACCACAAGCACATTAGCTTTAACGAACGCGGAAAACAGCAACCCCGCTTCGAATCCGACAACCAACTTCGCGGTACAGGTGGTGACCACCACCCCAAGCGACACCACATGGCTCAACCAATGGGTGGACGCAACCGGCAACCCCTCGGCATCGGCGGTCTGGCTCACTGACGCTCAACTGGACGCTTTGGTTTTGCAAGGTCTGCAGGCAAGCACGCTGTATGGTGTAAAAGTAAAAGCCAGAAATAACGATACTGATGAGACGGCCTTAAGCGCGGAGGGACAAGGCACGACATCAGCGCCAGCGGCAGTTGTCACCGCTTCTTCAACCGGCACGGGAACTATTACTATGAATTCAGGGGCAACCGCTCAATATATTAGCGCGGCGTTTCGGTTCCAGCAGGATACCGGCACTGCGGTCAATATCACCGCTCTTACTTTGACCGAGGCCGGAGGCATTACGTTCAATAACACAGGTTCAAGCGAAGTATCCAATGTTTCTTTGTCTTACAAAACAGCGGACTCTGGAACCTGCGCCACGGGCGGCGAAACAACTGTTGGTAATGGCACGCTTGGCGCATCAGACAGT
>MGIQ01000006.1 GCA_001793825.1 Candidatus Wolfebacteria bacterium RIFCSPLOWO2_01_FULL_38_11 | reverse complement strand
ATTTGGGTTTTTATATTTCTTTTTCCGGAGTGATTACTTTTGCCAAAAATTATGATGAATTAGTGGAAAATTTGCCCTTAGAGAGAATTTTAATAGAAACCGACGCGCCTTATGTCGCCCCTTTGCCTTATCGGGGCAAAAGAAATGAGCCGCTTTATGTGGCAGAAGTGGCAAAAAAAATTTCGGAAATAAAGAAAATTTCTTTTGAAGAAGTAGCGCGGCAAACATTGGAAAATAGCAGAGAACTTTTCAAAATTTAAGATTTAAAAATTTTTACTAGGATTTTTAAAGTTAAATCAATTTCGCTTTTAGCAGTGAATTTTCCGAAGCTGAAACGCAGGCTATTTTTTATGCTTTTATCAGATAGACCAGTAGCTTTTAAAACATAAGACGGCCTCATTGCCCGGCTGGAACAAGCCGAGCCGCTTGATGCGGCAATGCCCGACAAATCAAGCTTCATTAAAAGGTCATCGGCGTTTTGACTGGGAAATTGAATATTTAAAATGTTGGGCAATTTTTTATTATTGGTTGGCCCGTTTAATTTCACTTTTGGATAAATCTTTTTTAATTCTTTCCAAAAATAATTCGCCAATTTAAATATTCTTTTTGATTCTTTTTGGCGGTTTTTGTTGGCAAGTTCCATTGCTTTGGCAAAGCCGGCAATTAAAGCGACATTTTCCGTTCCGGAACGAAAACCAAATTCCTGGCCGCCGCCGGTGATAATAGGTTTTAGGTTGTAGGTGTTGGGTTTTAGGTTGCTGGTATATAATGCCCCTATTCCTTTGGGGCCGTAAATTTTATGAGCTGAGAGAGTCATTAAATCAACGCCTAAATCATTTACATTGCAATTTAAAAATTGAAAAGCTTGGACGGCGTCGGTGTGGAACAGCGGGTAGCCAGAGAAAAAAATTCCTTCCCTCAACCCGCTTCGCTCGTCCAGCGACTCGCTCGCTTGTCCTCGCCGAGCGACCGTCGGCGTCCCGCTTCGCGGGATTAATAACGACGGACCATGCTTGCTCGGCTGCGAGGGTTTCGGAGAAGGATTTTTTTTCTCTTTTTTAAATTCATTAATTATTTTCGAAATTTCGGCAATCGGTTGAATCGCGCCGATTTCATTATTGGCGTACATAATAGAAACTAAAATCGTTCGTTCATTGAGAGATTCTTCTAACTTTTTTAAATTAACAACGCCGAATTTATCAACAGGCAGATAAATTATTTCAACGCCGTCGCGTTCCATATCACGGCAGGTTTCTAAAATTGATTCGTGTTCAATAGAAGAAACAATAATTCTAGGTGTTAGGTTGTAGGTATTGTTAAAACCTTCTACAATGCCGCGCAAGGCCAAGTTATTTACTTCGGTGGCTGAACCGGTAAAAATTATTTCTCTGAATTCAGCGCCAATTGATCGGGCGATTTTTTCGCGAGAATCGTCAACAGCGGCTATTGCTTCCTGGCCATAGGAATGAAGCGAGCCGGGATTGCCGAATTTTTCCTTAAAATAAGGAAGCATGGCTTTTAAAACAAGAGGGTCAACGGGCGTAGTGGCGGCGTAATCAAGATATATTTTTTTCATAGCTTAGATTAATTAACTATTTAAGTTTAAAGTGAATATTTTAAGTGTAATAAAATATTTGCGATCGTTGATATTTTGTTACACTTTAGGTATTATTATATTATTAAACTTAATAGAAAAATAGCTTAAACAATAGAATTTGTAAAGAAAATTAATGAATAAGAAAAAAATTAAAGATAAAATTAAAGAGTTGCCGGTTGATTTAACTATTGGGGGATTAGCCTTACTTTTGGGACTAGCGGAAAGGAGCTTGGTGGCAACTTCCGAGATTTTAAAAGGTCCTTCAAGAGGAATCAAAAAATCTTATAGAAATATTTCTAATCTAGAGACTTTTTGGGATTATTATGATGAATTGAAGGAAATGAAGAAAAATAGCGCGAGAGTTATTTTATGGAAATTGCAAAAGAAGGGATTAGTAAGTAAAAATGGAGATAAATATCATTTGACTTCCCTTGGAAATAAAATTATTAAGATTTTTAAAGAGAAACAAGACAATGATTTGTGGGACGGTAAATGGCGGATAGTGATGTTTGATATTCCTGAACAAAAGAAAAAATCCCGTAATTGGTTAAGGCATCAGCTTTTAATTTTTGATTATAAACCAATTCAAAAAAGTGTTTTTATCGGGAAAAATCCAATGAAAGAGGATCTTTATAAAGAAATTATAGAACAAGATTTATTTAGTTGTATTCGTTTAATGACCGTAGGAGAGATTGATGACGAAAAATTATTGGATTGGTAGAATAATTTATTTGAAATAAGATTGTAATAGAATGTTTGCGATCGTTGACATTTTGTTACAATGGCATTAAATTATAAGTATTAAATTTTAAATTTAAATTTGAGGCGGCAAAAACGGAATTAAATTCGGTATTAAAAATAATTAAAAATTTGTGTTAAATAAAATAATATGAATAATTTTAATTTTAGGAAAATTTTATCTTTAATAATCATTGCCGGGGTTTTGGGCGGGATTTTCGGGTCTTTGGGCACAGCTAAAATCAGCCAAGCCAATATTATAGACAGCTTGGAAAATTTAATAAATCCAATAATAGAGCAATTTGATTGGCAGAAATCAAGCTAAAAAATCGAAGAAAAAGAAACAGAAAAAAGACGAGATTATTTTGAAAATTTTAAGAGATGGAAAGGAAATTCAAATTAAAGTAAAATTAGAAGAGAGACCAAGGGAATAATTCCTACTAATGTACTAATTATTACGAATAATACTAATATAATAAAATTAGTAATATAGTAGCAATTAGTAAATTAGTAGGAGAAGCAAAGCGATATGAACCTACATCGTTTTACAATTAAAGCGCAGGAGGCACTTCAGAACGCGCAGGAAATCGCGGCCAAGGAAAATCATGGTGAATTAAAAATCATCCATCTTTTAATTGCTTTGGTTTCAGACGAATCTTCGCTAGTCCGTCCTTTGCTGGTTAAAGCAGGCGTGAACTTAGACACTTTGATGCATGAGTTGGCCGAAGAATTAAGACGGCAGCCGAAAATTTTCGGAACAGCCAATTTGGCCCAGCTTTATATTTCTCAGGAATTAATGCAGGTTTTGGATAAATCCGGGAAAATTGCGACTCATCAAAAAGACGAATTCATTTCCTGCGAACATTTACTCCTCGCGATTTTAGAAAACAATTCTTCTTCGGCTCACATTCTAGAAAAATACGGATTGCGGAAAGAAACAGCGCTGCGAATTTTGGCTCAAATGAGAGGGTCAATGAGAATTACCGATGAGACGCCGGAATCAAAATTCCAAGTGTTGGAGAAATACGCGGTTAATCTGACGGATCAGGCAAAAGAAGGAAAACTTGATCCAGTAATCGGACGAGAGGAAGAACTAAGAAGAGTGATTCAAATTTTAAGCAGAAGGACTAAAAATAATCCGGTTTTAATCGGAGAGCCGGGAGTGGGGAAAACAGCGGTGGTAGAAGGTTTGGCGCAGAGAATTATTTCAGGAGACGTGCCAGAACCTTTAAAGGGAAAAGAAATTGTGATGCTCGATTTGGGGTCTTTGATTGCCGGCACAAAATTCAGAGGAGAATTTGAAGACCGGCTCAAGGCTTTTATGAAAGAAATCCAGCAATCAAGCGGCCGGATAATTTTATTTATTGATGAAATTCATATGATTGTGGGAGCCGGAGCGGCTGAAGGAACAGTTGACGCTTCGAATCTGCTTAAACCGGCTTTGGCCAGAGGCGAGCTTCGGGCAATCGGCGCGACAACAATTCGGGAATATCAGCGTTATATTGAAAAAGACGCGGCGCTCGAGCGGAGATTTTCGCCGGTAATGGTTGACGAACCATCATTTGATGACAGCATCGCTATTTTAAGAGGTTTGAAAGAAAAATATGAGATGCATCACGGGCTGCGGATAAACGACGAGGCGATTGTGGAGGCGGTGAATCTTTCAGCGCGCTATATTACAGACAGATTTTTGCCGGACAAGGCAATTGATTTAATTGACGAGGCGGCCTCTGGTAGAAGACTAGAGAGCGAAAGTCTGCCGAAAGAAATTGACAAAGTCAGAAGGGAAATCACACGCTTGGAAATAGAACGTCAGGCATTACTTTCGGAAAATAAAAAAGAAAAAGCTTTGAAAGAAACAGAAAAGAAGCTAAACCAATTAAAGGAGAAGAACGATGAGTTGTCGGCCAAGTGGAGCGCGGAGCGGATTACTTTTGAACAATTCCATAATTTAAGAAAACGAGTGGAAGGATTAAAAAAGGAAGCGGAAATGGCGGAGAGGGAGGCTAATTTGGAAAAAGTGGCGAAAATTATTTACGGAGAACTGCCGCAGGCGGAAAAAGAATATAAAAATTTTGAAAAGAAATTTATTGACAAGAAAAAAGTTAAAGGAACTAAATTTGACGACGGATTCATCAAAGAAGCGGTTGACGAAGAAGATATTGCGGCAGTTGTTTCGCGTTGGACCGGAATTCCGGTTTCAAAAATGCTGGAATCGGAAACAGGAAAACTTTTGAAAATAGAAGAAAATCTTTCAGAGAGAGTGATCGGACAGGAAGAAGCGATAAAAACCATTGCCAATGCTTTGCGAAGAGCGCGGGCGGGTTTGGCGCCGGAAGACCGGCCTTTGGGAAGCTTTATGTTTTTAGGACCAACCGGCGTGGGAAAGACGGAATTAGTGCGGGCTTTGGCGGAATTTATGTTTAATGACGAGAAGGCGTTAATTAGGGTTGATATGTCGGAATATATGGAACGGCACTCGGTTTCAAGATTAATCGGATCGCCGCCGGGCTATGTTGGACACGAAGAAGGAGGACAATTAACGGAAACGGTCAGACACAGGCCATATAGTTTGATTCTGTTCGATGAAATTGAAAAAGCCCATCCGGAAGTTTTTAATATTTTGCTTCAAGTTTTGGACAACGGCCGCTTGACCGACGGCAAAGGAAAGGTGGTTAATTTTAAAAACACGATTATTGTATTAACTTCCAATGTGGGCAGCGAATATTTTCAGGAGATTTCGCGCTTGGGATTTGAAGTCGGAAGCGAAAAGGAAAAACAAGAAATCAAGGTGGATGATTTTAAAAATCGTATTAAAGAGGCTTTAAAAGAAACTTTCAGGCCGGAATTTTTGAATCGTCTGGATGAAATCGTTATTTTCAATTCGCTGGGCAAAGAGGAAATCGGAAAAATTGTTGATTTGCAGCTGGAAATTATTATGGAAAAATTGGTAAAAAAAGGAATAAAAGCAACAATTGATAATTCTTTGAAAAAACACATCATTGATACCGGATATGAACCGGAATACGGAGCGCGTCCGATAAAAAGGATGATTCAGAAGCTGATTCTTGATGAATTGGCTAATCGGATTATTTCCGGAGAACTTAAAAATGCTAAAAAAATTAAAATCGGCTTTAAAGAATCCCACATTACAATCTCTGCTTAAAGCGGGAATTATAGGAATTTTGCTGTTTTTTGGGCCATTGGGGTGGTTGGGCAAAATTGGTTTTGTTGCTTTAGTTGGTTATTTTTTCTTGCCTATTGGTCAATTTTGGGCTTCTTTGGCGGTATTTTTGGCAGTTTCTTTGATGGCCAGTCAGTGGTCTTTTGGGTCTTTAGGGTTTTTGGGATTTGGGGCTTTTAGCCTGTTTTTTGCCTTAATTTTCTTTTTAATGTTGGGCATTAAGAATTTGATTTTTATTAACCGAAATCCTTATTATCATTTTCTCAATAATGCCTTGTTTTTACTGGTTTTTTTGGTCTTTTTTACGGAAAATAAGTTTTCTTTTATATCAGTAGGGCATTTAGCGGTTTTCGGAGCTTGTTTTCTGCTTTTTAAGGAATTTTTCAATTTTGTTAGCCGATTGGAAGCAAATAAGCTGCAAATTATGCCATTAAAAGCCAATTTATTGGCTTTTGGCTTGGCTTTTATGGTTTTTCAAGCCATGTCAGGGGTGATTTTACTGCCAATAGGGTTTTTAAACGCCAGCGCTTTGATGCTTTTGCTGGTTTTGGTTTTTAAGGATTTAACAGTGAATTATTTGGCTGGTTTTCTAAATAGAGCGGTTATTTTGAAGAATATTACCCTGTTTATGATTTTCAGTTTGATTATTTTTGCCGCTTCGAAGTGGTCTCTCTAATGAAACAAATCTTAATAAGCTTCGTTTTCTATTATAGATTATCCACAATTTGGCGCTTGCCAAATGAAAAAAAGGCGGATAATATATATTTAAGATTTGGAGTGAGGCCAAATCCTTTTTTAGCTAATTAGTTCTTCAACTTTTTAGCTATTATGTCAGCTTTTTAAGAGTAAATTTTTTTACAGAAAATTGAAATTAAATAAGCTAACAAAATTACAAGCTAACAAGCTGTTTATCTTAATTTTATTTAAGGCCTCGCTCTAAACGGGCGTTTTTTATTTTGACATCGGGTTATTTCTTTATTGAATCGCCAAGATTTCCTCACAATTCTTGCGACGGTCGGTTGATAGAGACAATAGCTTCCAGAAAAAAACATTTATGTCGTATTTTTAAAAGTCGATTTTTAACTACTATCCTCACAAATTGGTTGAAAATCGCAAAAATTAATCTAAAAAATGAGTACATTAAAGAAATTTTCTGCAATTACACTTACTATTACAACCGTTGTTTGGTTGTTAGGAGCAGTAGTGGCAATACCAGCTTATGGTGCAACAGCTGAAGAGCTTCAAGTGCAAATTACAGCGCTTTTGGCTCAAATTCAGGCTTTGCAAGCACAGTTGTCTCAGACAACCCCAAGCGCAGCTGCATGCGCTTTTACCCAGAATCTTTTTCTTGGCGTGACAAGTGATGAGGTAAAGTGCTTACAGCAATATTTGAACAATGCGGGTTATACCGTATCAACAAGTGGCGCTGGTTCAGTGGGTAGTGAGTCAACCTATTATGGCGCAAAAACCAAAGCAGCGGTTGCCTCTTGGCAAGCTGCCAAAGGCGTTTCGCCAGCAGCGGGATACTTTGGCTCTATTTCAAGAGCTAAATACACTTCACTGGCTGTAACTACTCCGACTACACCGACAACACCGACTACGCCGACAGTTCCGGGGACTGGTTTAGCTTTGGCTTTGGCCTTGGATAATCCGGCTCAACGGACTGTTCCATTGGGTTCAGCCGGCATTGAAGTTTTGAAGTTCAATGTTTCCGGCAGCGGCACTTTGTCGTCTCTTATTTTCAAGAGAAATGGCATTGGCGCCACCGCTGATTTCTCTTCAAGCGGTTTCTATCTTTATGAAGGTAGCACCAGATTGACCAGCGGCCGCAGCATTAATTCAACTTCTCATGAAGTTTCGTTCACTGGCTTGAATCTTTCAGTTAGCGGAACAAAAACTTTGAGTTTGTTGGCTGATATTTCCAGCACCGGCACTTCCGGCAATTACAGCTACTTTACTTTAGTTTCAGCAACCGGTGATTCAACACCAACCGGTACCTTAACTGGCAATGCTATTACTTTGGGCAGTTCAGCGGCAGGCACAATTACCGCCACCAGCTCCGGTTCTGTTGCTAATCCAAAAATTGGCCAGCAGGACGCGCTTTTGGCGGAATTTAAATTGACTGCCGGCGCTGCGGAAGATATAAGTATTAAGCAAATCGCTTTGACCGAAGCCGGAACCATTACCAACAGCTATCTTTCCGATTTTGTTTTGAAACAAGCGGGAACAGTTGTGGCTAATGCTTCGGCCGTCGGCTCCAAAGATTTGGTAACTTTTGTCTTTACCACTCCATTTACTTTGGAAAAAGGCCAAGAAAGAGTTTTCCAAGTTTATGGCGATATTTCCGGCCAAACCAGGTCAGCAGATACTATTATCTTTTACTTTGACAGCAAAGCAGACGTTCAGGCAACCGGCAAGCTTTACGGCTTTACGGTTAATCCGGACATCATTGGCATTGATACCTCAAGCGAAGGCCAGACCTTGACGCTTGCCGGCGGCACTGTGACCATTACTTTCAATGGTCCGATTACCGGCGATCTCGCGATCAGAGGCCAAGATGTTGAAGTTTATAACTTCACCATTGCCGCGGCCAATAACGTTGAAATCAAGAATTTGAGGTTTTATGCCAGCACCACTGGTATGATCGCTGGAGAAGGTTTTCCGGATATGAAAGTCTGGGATACTTCGTCTAACGCGGTTATTACCAGCGCCACTGATGTTACTACTTCAAGCAATGTCACCTATACTGATGTGATCAACATCAATGCCGGTCAATCTAAGACCTATAAAGTGACGGTTGACGTTGATTCTGACAACGATGATGGCGATATCTTGAAAGTTCAATTATTGGCTTTCACGCTTGGAGATGTTAAAAATCTTGATAACAACCAGAATGTGGCTTTAGCGGATATTGTTCCTAATGCCACTGTAAGCGGCAATGAAATGACTTCTCGGGCTCCTTCATTGGATGTCCAGTTGTCCTCAACGCCGTCTTCCCAGACAATTGTTAGGGGAACAAGCAATGTTTCGCTTGCTGGTTTTAGTTTTAGGGCGATTTCAGCTGATATTAAGTTAAGTTCAGTTAAAGTAACTGCTTCTTCAACCGTAGGCGCTTTGACTTCAGGAGAAGTTCAGAGCTTGGGCTTGTACGACGGCAGTACTTTGGTTGGCAGTTTGAAGTCATTGGCAGCTGATGGCAGCGCTTTCAGCGCCACTTTTGACGGACTTAATTTGACAGTTGCCAAAGGTACGACCAAAACTCTAACCTTAAAAGGCAATGTTTCTGGCGATGCCACTGATGCTGATGCTTATTATTTCTACATCGTAGGAGCAAACAGCACTTACATTACCGCCACTGACACAAATGGCAACAGCATTACTATTTCAGGCACAGCCGCCAATTCCGGCAATACTATTCTTTTGACAGTTACCACTTCTGGCGATATTACCGTGGTTAAATCCCCGGATGACACTGATTCAGAAGCAGGCATTGTTGTTGCTGGTCAAGAAGCTATACTTGGCAAGTTCAAGTTCACTTCTACCAACGAAACAATGACTGTTAATAAGATGCAATTGTTGGTGACGACATCCAGCAGCGCTACTGCCACATCTTCGTTAGCTGCTGATGAAGCGCCGACAATCAAGCTTTACGACGGCACAACTCAAATTGGTTCATCGGCTGGTTATAATGTAACCGGTTCAGGCGACAATTCAGGAGTTGTCTACATCACTGATCTTGGTTGGCAGATTCCAAAAGACACCAACAAGACCTTGACTGTTAAGGGCGTTCTTAACACCATTTCTGGAGGCGCTGACGCTGGCGCTTCGGTTTACGCCAGCATAATGGCCGCGGGTTTTGAATCCCAGGGCTCAACTGCTTTGGACACTTCAATTACCGCTGCTACAGGCAATCAGAAAGTTGTCTACAAGACCAAGCCGACTTTGAGCTTGGGTACTCAGCCGAA
>MGIQ01000005.1:5318-15734 GCA_001793825.1 Candidatus Wolfebacteria bacterium RIFCSPLOWO2_01_FULL_38_11 | reverse complement strand
GCTTTAAAGATTGCAATTGTGGACTAATTTTGTCAAGTTTAGATTTTGAAACAGCTTCAATATTTAATCTTAATAATGATTCGGTGTTTGATGGTCTTAAATTAAACCACCATCCGCCAGCCGGCGGATTAAATTCCATTGTTAAGCCGTCGAGATGGGAAATTTTTGTCGCTGAAGCTTTAAAATACCGTTCAATTTTTCTTATTTTTAAGTTTCCATTTTTAATTTTTATATTGATTTCTCCAGACCGATGATATTGCGGCAATAAATCGTTGAAATCTGCCAACGAATACGGCAATTGAGAAACCGCGTTAATTATTTCAATGGCCGCCATAATTCCGGAATCGTAATAAAGGCCATCTTTGCCGAGATTTTTAAAGGCAAAGTAATAATGGCCAGATTGTTCAAAGGCAAAATCAGCTTTTTCCCTGAACATTATTTTTTTTATATAGTAATGGCCTATTTTGCTTTTAATAATTTTGATTCTTGTTTCTTGTTTGTTTATAAAATCTTTAGCGCGGGTATGATTATTAATTTTTTTTATTAACCAACCGGTTGAAGGAGTGATTATTATTTTATTGGGCTTTAAATACCAGATTAATAAGCGGCTGATAATTTCCGGATTAACAATTCGAGCTTTGTTATCAACAAAAATTACGCGGTCGCCATCAGCGTCAAAAATTATTCCCAAATCACTTTTTTGCTTTTTAACTTCTTTCTGAAGTTGGATAGCAGAATTTTTTTCTAAAGGATTGGGACTATGGGCGGGAAAGTTTCCATTAGGATTATCGTTAATAAAAAAAGTTTTTAGTCGTTGGTTGTTGTCTGTTAGTTTCTTTAGAATTGGTCCGGTAGTGCCATTGGAACAATCAAAAATCACTTTCAATGGCTTTTGAGGATTGAAAAATTTTTTTAGAAAATCAGAGTAAAGATTTAGATAATCCATTTTTGTATTTCTTTTCCACTAATTGGAACAGCGTTTTTGTTGATAATTTTTAAACCATTATATTCTTTGGGATTGTGGGAAGCGGTAATCATTATGCCGTAATTTGCCTTTAGTTTGGCAACAAGGAAAGAGAGCATGGGCGTTGTAATCAATCCAACGGGAATAACCCCAATTTTAACATTTTTGCTTTTTAAGGAATTTAAAACGGTTTTATATAAGGCCGGAGAACTGAGGCGACAATCGCGGCCAACAACAATTTTAGTATCGGGATGAAAGAGAAATCCAAGATTTTGGACAGTTTCGGCAATAATTTTTCCGTTGATTTCTTTCGGGTATTTTCCTCGAATGTCATAAGCGCGGAAAATTCCGGAATTTTTTATCGCCATAATATTTGAATTTTAGCTTATTTTAATATTTAATTAAAGCTAAGGAATGTCTAAAAGAAAGAAAAATAAAAATAAGGAAAAAGAAAATAAAAAATCCTATTTTTTAAATTTTGGCGATTTTGAGCTTCATCCGGAAACAAAAAAAGGCGTTTGGGCGATAATTTTAATAGGAGGAGCAATAATTCTTTTTTTGGCGAGTTTTAACAGCGCCGGGCCGGCGGGGAGTTTTGTATATAATGTTTTTAATAAATTATTCGGCTGGGGATATTATCTTCTGCCTTTAATCCTTCTGGTAATTGCCGGCGTTTTCTTGACTTCAGAGCGGCAACGGCTTTATAAAATAACTTTTTTAGGGGCAATAATTTTTGTTTTTTCAGGATTGGGGTTGATTGATATTATTTCCCCTAGGGCCGGAGGATTGACGGGAAAGATTATCGGTTCCATTGAAGCTCTTTTCGGCTATGCGGCTTCGATTATCGCGATTGGCGTCGTGGCTATCGCTTCGCTGTTAGTTACTTTGAATTTGCCGATAAAAATAAGAAAAAAAGAAAATATGGAGGAAGAGGAAGAAATTGAAGTGGCTGGAATTTCTATTGCAGAGCAGGAAGGGTTGAATAAGGAAGAAGGAGAAGCAAAAGAAGAAATTGAAGAGGAGCCGATAAAAGAAAAAATTATTTCAGCAATTGGCTTTGGGCTAAAGCCAAAAGGGGCGATAAGACAGCAGATAAAAAATTATATTTTTCCTCCAGTTGATTTATTAAAATCTTCAATAGAAAAACCAACAGTAGGCGATTTGCGGGCAAGCGCTAATATCATAAAAAGGACTTTGGAAAGTTTCGGGATTCCGGTGGAAATGGGAGAAATTAATATCGGACCGAAAGTGACAAGATATACCTTAAAGCCGGCGGAGGGAATAAAGCTTTCGAGAATTATGGCTCTAAACTCGGATTTGGCTTTGGCCGTGGCCGCTCATCCAATCAGAATTGAAGCGCCAATACCGGGCAAATCATTAGTTGGAATAGAAGTTCCGAATAAAGTGGCGGCGATTGTGCGGCTCGGAAGTTTGATGAATTATCCGGAATTTGCCAATTCCGGGCCATTGGGATTTATTTTGGGAAGAGATGTCAACGGAGACCCGATCTTTGCCGATATTGAAAAAATGCCTCATGCTTTAATTGCCGGATCGACTGGATCAGGGAAATCAATTGCCATTCACTCTTTACTAATTTCTCTTCTTTATAAAAATTCACCGGAGATGTTAAAAATGATTTTAATTGACCCGAAAAGGGTGGAGCTTTCGGTTTACGACGGATTGCCTCATTTAATCGCGCCGGTGATTACCGAGCCGAAAAAAACGATAAATGTTTTTCGCTGGGCAATTGCCGAGATGGACAGGCGGTATGAAATTTTATTGAAAGCAGGATCGCGGGATATTCAAAGTTATAATAAAAAAAATCCGCAGGAAGCAATGTCTTATATATTGATAGTAATCGACGAGTTGGCGGATTTGATGTCCAATTTTGGAAGAGACATAGAAGGAGCAATAGTTCGTTTGGCTCAAATGGCGCGCGCCACGGGCATTCATTTAGTGGTTTCAACGCAGCGGCCTTCAGTGGAAGTGATCACCGGTTTGATTAAAGCCAATATAACCACCAGAATAGCTTTGCAAGTCGCTTCCCAAGTTGATTCTCGGACAATTCTTGATTCAGCAGGAGCGGAAAAACTGCTGGGCGGCGGAGACATGCTTTTTGTTTCCTCCGAGCTTTCAAAACCAAAAAGAATCCAAGGTTCTTATATTTCTGAAGAAGAAATAAGTAAAGTGGCTGATTTTATAAGAAAAAATAATAAAGAAATAACGGACGTTGAAGAGGAGATTAATTTTGAGAATATTGGAGTAAATGGGAATGGAGATGTTTTTGAACAATATAATAGCGATTCTGGCGATGATGATGAGCTTTATGAGGAAGCAGTGGAAGTAGTTAAAAGCGCGCAAAAAGCTTCAGCTTCGCTTTTACAGAGGAGGTTAAAAGTAGGATACGCGCGGGCAGCGAGATTGTTGGATATAATGGAATCAAGGGGAGTTATTGGGCCGGGTGACGGGGCAAAACCAAGGGAAGTGTATATTAAAACGACTAACGACTAACAATTAGTGATTGATATTAGTATTTGACAACCGATAATTGACGAGTTAGAACAATTAAATAACTATACTAAAATATGTCTGATGACCAAAAAAATTTTCAGGAATTTTTCCGGGAAGCCCTGGAGCTTCGGGGAATGACCATCGAAAAATTAGTAGAGCTTACCGGGATATCTCGGCATGCTTTGGCGGCGATTTATAACGGAGATTATAAAAAAATGCCTTCTTTGCCGTATTTGAGGGGATATTTAATGAAAATTGCCGAAATTTTGGGAATAGACGGAAATCAGATGTGGCAAACTTATAAAGATGAGATTAATTCAAAAATCAGCATTGAAGATAAATTGCCTCACAACCGTTTTGCCATTAAGCCAAAGAGTTTAAGAAAATTAGTAATTGGAATTATTGCGGTTTCGGTTATAATTTATTTAGTTTTTCGGATTGATAATCTGTTGGGGATACCAAAAATCGAAATAATCAATCCTTTAATGGACAGTTTGGAAATAAATGAGGAAAGAATTAAATTGGAAGGCAAGCTTGATAATTATTGGGATAAATTGACAATTAATAACGAAGAAATTTTTGTAAACGAAGACGGCTATTTTGAAAAAGATTTTCAGCTTCTATACGGAGAAAATAATATTGAATTTAAGGTAAAAAGGTTTTTGGGAAAAGAGGTTAAGCTGGAGAAAAAAGTAATTTATCAGCCATTAACTCAATTGCCGCAATAAGTATGATAAAAGCAAAACAAACAGAGGAAAAACAAGATTTGGAAAAGCTGTTAGAATCGCTTCAGGAGAAATTCGGAGAAGGGTCAATAATGAAATTGGGCGATGTTAAAAAAGTTGATGTTGATGTTGTGCCAACCGGATCTTTTTCTTTGGATATCGCGCTCGGAGTAGGCGGTCTTCCCCAAGGAAGAATAGTGGAGATTTTTGGCCCGGAGGCGAGCGGAAAGACCACCTTGGCTCTTCATGCGGTTGCGGAAGCGCAAAAGCAAGGCGGAAAAGCGGCTTTTATCGACGCAGAACATGCTTTGGACCCGGAATACGCGAAAAAATTGGGAGTAAAATTAAACGACTTAATAATTTCTCAGCCGGATAGCGGAGAAGAAGCTTTGAATATTTTAGAAAGTTTAGTCAGGTCGGGGATGATTAATGTCATTGTTATTGATTCAGTGGCGGCCTTAACTCCAAAGGCGGAAATTGAAGGAGAAATGGGAGCTCAATTTATCGGGCTTCAAGCAAGAATGATGTCGCAGGCTTTAAGGAAATTAACGGCGATTTCCGCCAAATCAAACACTTTAATAATTTTTATCAATCAAATCAGGGAAAAAATCGGGATGATGGGTTATGGAGAGCCGACAACAACGCCGGGAGGCCGGGCATTGAAATTTTACGCTTCAGTGAGAATTGATATCAGGAGAATTGCTCAGATTAAAAAAGGCGAAGACAGCGTTGGCAATCGCGTTAAGGCAAAAGTGGTAAAAAATAAAGTAGCTCCTCCCTTTAAAGTGGCGGAATTTGACATTATGTTCGGGGAGGGAATTTCTTATGTCGGTGATATCTTGAATAATGGAATAAAGTATGGCATTGTTGCGAAATCAGGAAACACTTATTCGTTTGAAGGAGAAAAATTAGGGGTTGGGATAGAAGCTTCTAGAGAAAAATTGAAAGACGAAAAAGTTTTACTGAATAAGATTAAAAAACAAGTTCAAGAAGCACTTCAGGCAGAAAAATAATCCTCTCGTAAGAATTGGTCAAGCGATAAGGATATTTTCTGGCTTAAGCGAGGAAAATGACATTTAATACCACTTTCGGCTTAAAATTAAATATTGATTCAGTAGTGGCGGAAATTATCCGTTATATGAAAGAAGATGAAACGCGTCACTACAAAGTAATTATTGGTTCGGATTCGGAAAGGAAAGAAGACAATTCAGCTGATTTTGTGACAGCGATTATTGTGCATAGAGTCGGTAATGGGGGTAGATATTTTTGGCGCAGGATTGAGCAGCCACAATATTTCACTTTGCGCAGCCGGATAATTCAAGAAGTTCTTTTCTCTCTTGAGGCGGCGGAGAAAATTTTGGCGACTTTAAAAAATTTTGAGGCGCCGCATTTTGATTTTGAAATTCATATTGATGTTGGGGAAAATGGAGAAACCAAGACAATGATTAATGAAGTAATGGGAATGGTCAGAGCTTATAATTTTGAAGCGCGGACAAAGCCGGATAGTTATGGGGCAAGCAAAGTGGCGGACAGGCATGTGTAGAATTGACTATCAAGCTAGTAAGCTAGTAAGCTAAAAATTATGAACAAGGAGAAAGATAAAATTGTAATTGATATTGAAACTAAGAACACTTTTTTTGAGGTGGGAAGTGATAATTTTAGCGCTTTGGAAATTTCATTAGTCGGACTTTATTCTTACAATCGCGGCGAATATTTGCATTTTTTTGAAGATGAGTTGGAAAAAGTCGCGGAATTCTTAAAAAATGCCGGATTAATTATCGGATTCAGCATTTCTCGGTTTGATTTGCCGGTTTTAAAAAATTATTTTTCAAAAATTTCAGGATTTGAAGATTTTGATATTTTTACCGTGCCGCGGTTCGACCTCTTGGATGAAATTGAATTTTCAATGGGCAGGAGGATAGGTTTGGATATGTTGGCGAGGCATAATTTGGGCATTGGCAAGAATGGCTTGAGCTTGGACGCGCCGATACTTTTCCGAGAAGGAAAGATGGAGGAATTGAAAAATTATTGCTTAAACGACGTAAAAATCACCAAAGACCTTTATGAACTTTCAAAGCGGCAGGGTTATTTAACCGTGCCGCAAAAAAACAGCGCTGAATCTTTAAGAGTTGATATTTGTCCAGCGCTGTTTTAACTTATTTTATAAGATTTCCACTTTTGCGAATTGTTTGCCGAATCTTTTAGCATCGATTTCTTCTTCAAACCAAATATCAATGTAGTTTTTAAATCGAGAATGCATGCGGTCTTCAACGGTGAAAATCTGGCTGCCAAAGAGTTCGGGAATGCGGAATTTAGTGCCAAAAGGCAAAAAATTGGCCGCCGCAATGCCGTTTCTGACGTGGTTGCCGGAAGCGGTAATAAATGGCGTATCATCAGTTTGCCTTTCAGTGCTGGAATAAGCAGTAACCCAGACTTTAAGATTGGATTTTTGGCTGGTTTTGCTGGAATTAGCAATAAGTGGCCTATTTTGAGCCACTAAAGCATCGTTAAAATTGGAATCAGCTTTAATAAACGAAGATTTTATGGGAAAAAGATTTGGCTGAAAAAGGTTAGCGCCCATGATAATGAGCAAACCAGCCGCATATTTGTTGTATTTTTTCATATAAAAAACCCCTTTTCGGGGTTATATCATTTAACGACTTATTTTTGGTTATTATAAACCCTTATTTAAATTTGTCAAGATGGGGTTAATTTTGGCTAATTTGGCGTTTATGAGTGGCGTAGAAAGCGGTGGCAACCAAAATTGCAACAACGATAATCAAGGCTAAGAAGAAAACGGGCTCTTTTTTCAGAAAAGCTTCGCCGGCATAGACGGCAATTAGAGCAAAGGGCATTTCGGCCAGAAAAGTGGCTAACAAATATTTGCCAAAATGGTAGTGGATAACGCCTAAAACATAGCCGCCGATTTCTGAAGGCATGGCTAGCCGGAAAAACAAAACCAGCCAAAATTCGGCTTTGCGGGGAATTTTTTTCACATAATCGTTTATTTCTTTAAAGAAAAACAATTTTTCAATAATTGAATGTCCAGCATAAGAACCAATAAAATAAGCAATAATGTCGCCAATAAACCAGCCAATGCCAAGTATTGCAAAGGTTGTGACGGTGCCCCAGATTACTATGGCAATAGGAACTAAAGGAATACTGCTGAAAGGAGAGAAAATCGCGGAAACCGCTGCCAAACCGGCAAAAATAGCTAAACCAAGAATTTTATTTTCTCCTAAATACCCTTTAAAGAAATCAATTGTATTGTAAAAAGCGTTTTGCAATGATATTGAACCCCAAAAAACAAAGGCGATTAAAATAACCAAGAAAAAAAGCAATAAATATTTTTTTAATTTATACATGTTTTTCAGTCTTATTTGTAAGAATTTCGAGAGTTGTTTACATTTTTATTCTGATATCCGACGGAAAAGTTGTTTGAGAAAATGTCTCGCAGGCTGAGCGGGCAGGGTGTCTGAAAATAAACAGGTTTTTCAGAAGCGCTCTTGCTTCGCTTCTCTAAAGCAACCTGATTTCTTACATCTTATTATAGCTTAAATTGGCGGGCAGAATAAGTATGATATGATTGAATTTATGACAGAATATATTACCGAGGCCTTGGTGCTGGATAAAGAAGAAAGCGGGGAAATGGACGGATTAATAACTTTATACACGGAAGAGTTGGGCAAAGTGGTTTGCAGGGCAAAAAGCATAAAAAAATCAGTTTCCAAACTCAACGGACACATAGAGCCGCTTAATTTTGTTCTATCCCGGCTGATTGAAAAAGGGAGTTTCCAAATGGTTGATGCCTTGACTATAGAAAGCAATATTGATTTAAAGGATAATCCGGAAATCTTGGCGAAATTTTTGCGAATTTTGGGATTTTTAAAAACAATGACTTTTGAATTCCATCCGGATCTTCGCCTTTGGGCGGCAATAAAAAAAATTTTCAAAGAAAGAGCGGCCAATGATTACAACGAAAAGTTGATTTACGGCGCGTTTTTGAAAATTTTCGGATTTGATCCGGAGTTTGCTTCTTGCGCTTTATGCCACAGGAAAGAGGCGGCGGCTTTTGTAAAAAGCGAGCATTTATTTTTATGCAACAATTGCACTTCAAAAGTTCCCCAGAATGAGATAATATTGATAAATAATGCTTGAAGATTTGGAGAAAAAACTTTATAGCCAAGAAAAAGGCGAGACAATCCGCCGAGCAAATTCGAAAAAAGAAGAAAAGGAAAGTGTTGAATCGGGCTGGAGAGGAAGAATAGAAACCGATTTTGGAAAAAGCTTTGAAAAACCTTTGTCAAAAATAAACCAAATCAGCAAATGGTTTTTTTGGATTGTGATGCCCATCCTGATTTTAGGGATTGCCGGAGTTGGTTATTATCTTTATAAATATTTTTCAATTAACCAAGAAATAAATTTTTCCGTAATTGCGCCAAATAGCGTTATGGTCGGCGTGCCGTATGATTTGGAATTCACATTTGACAATAGGTCAAAGAGCGCGTTAAAAGGCACGGAATTTTCTTTGTTTTTGCCGGAAGGCGCGACTATTTTGGGGGAAAGCGACGAAAGGAGAGTTTTTAAAAAAGAAATCGGCGATTTAGAGCCGGGCAGCGGTTATCAAGATAAAATAAAATTGGTGATTTTCGGCCAAGCGCAAGAGGTAAAAAACTTTAAAGCAGCGGTAAATTATTACTCTTCTCTTAATACTCTTTTGGAGAAAACGAAGAATATTGAAATATCGGCCAAAGAATCGGGGGTTAAACTTGATATGAGCGCGCCGGAAAAAGTTTTAAACAACGAAGAATTTGAAATAATTGTTAATTACGCCAATGTTTCAGACTTTGATTTTTCCGGAGCGAAATTAAAGATAGATTACCCTTCAAAATTTTTACTAAAAGAATCTAACCCGATTTTGACGGGGAATTATTGGGAAATCGGCGATTTGATAAAGGGCGGAGAGGGAAAACTTTTGATAAAAGGAAAAATTATCGGGTCAGAGCAGACTTTTTTTGACATTAAAGCAAGTTTGGAAGCGAATTATGGCAGCCGGTCATATTTAATTTCGGAAAAAACCGCCAGTTTATATATTGCTCCATCGCCGCTTTCCTCAAAAATCATTTTAAATGATGCGGATAATTATATTGTCAGGCCGGGAGAAACTTTAAAATATAAGATTTTTTATCAAAATAACACTGATGTGGGATTAAGCGACGTGGTGGTCAATGTGAAATTAGTGGGAGAGATGTTTGACTTTTCAAGCGTTAAAACCAAAGGCAGTTTCAATTCCAAAACAAATACTTTAAGCTGGAATGCGGCCAATATTTCAGAGTTGAAGCAATTGGCAACAGGAGCAAGCGGCAATGTGGAATTTACCGTTTTAGCAAAATCAAATTATCCCATTAAAAAGCTTTCTGATAAAAATTTTGTTTTGAAAGCCGAGGCGGAAATTTCTTCGCCCACTGTTCCTTATTATGTGGCGGCTGATAAAACCATTGGCGTGAGCAATCTGGAAAATAGAGTAATCGGATATATTGTTCTTGAACCGCAGGTTTATTTCAGCGATTTAAGCTTGGGAGTTTCAAATAAAGGTTCTTTGCCGCCAAAAGTGAATCAACCGATTAATTTTACCGTTCATTGGGTAATTAGGAATTATTCCAATGATGCGAGAAATATTGATATCCGGGCATTTTTGTCGCCGGGCGTGAAATTCACCGGATTAATTAAAAGCAATGTTTCATCAACACCGGCCTATAATGAAAGAACTCAAGAATTTACTTGGACAATCGATAAAATCGGGGCTACTAAAGGAATCGTAGGCAAGCCGGTGGAAGCGATTTTTCAAATAGAGGCATTGCCTAATATTACTCAATCAGGAAGAGAAATGCCTTTGGTGGGCAATGTGAATTTGTCGGCAGTTGATGAATTTGTCAATTTGGGCTTAAATTATACGGCGAATTCGATTTCAACCAGAGATTTGAGAGACAGCGGGTTGGATATGGGGAAAATTATCGTGTCGCAATAGTAGTGCGTCTTTATGGCAAAAAATTTGAAGGAATTAAATTTAATGGATAAGATTGTTTCTTTGGCAAAAAGAAGAGGATTTGTTTTTGCCGGTTCGGAAATTTACGGCGGTTTGGCGAATTCCTGGGATTACGGGCCTTTGGGAGTTGAATTGAAAAATAACATTAAAAAACTTTGGTGGGATTTTTT
>MGIQ01000005.1:1736-5246 GCA_001793825.1 Candidatus Wolfebacteria bacterium RIFCSPLOWO2_01_FULL_38_11 | reverse complement strand
TTTTAAAGCGAGATAGCATGCATGGCATTGATGCGGCAGTTATTATGAATAGAAAGGTTTGGCAGGCATCGGGGCATGAAGCCGGATTCAGCGATCCTTTGGCTGATTGCAAAAAATGCAAAAATCGGTTTAGACCGGACAAATTGGAAAATCCGAAAGTTTGTCCAATGTGCGGGGGAGAGCTGACTGAACCAAGGCAATTTAATACAATGATGAAAACTTTTGTCGGGCCAGTGGAGGGGGAAGCGGGATTGACATACTTGCGTCCGGAAACAGCGCAGGGAATTTTTATAAATTTTAAAAATATTATTGATTCGTTCCATCCAAAATTGCCTTTTGGCTTGGCTCAAATCGGAAAAGCTTTTAGAAATGAAATTACGCCGGGAAATTTTATTTTCCGGACAAGGGAGTTTGAGCAAATGGAAATTGAATATTTTATCAATGGTTCGGAATGGGAAAAATGGTTCAAATATTGGGTTAATGAGGTTAAAAATTGGCTGAAAATTATCGGCTTAGACGAGGAAAAAATTTATTTTCACGACATTGCAGGCAGCGAGCGAGCCCATTATTCCAAAAAGACGATTGATATAGAATATAAATTTCCTTTTGGACAAGACGAGCTTTATGGATTGGCGTATCGGACTGATTTTGATTTAAAAACGCATTCAGAGAAGAGCGGTGTTGATTTAAGTTATTTTGATTCGGAAACAAGAGAAAAATTTATTCCTCATGTGATTGAGCCGAGTATGGGAGTGGAACGGACGCTTCTTGCGATTTTATGCGAAGCGTATCAGGAAGAAAAAGAGCGCGTTTATCTGAAATTGCCCTTTGCTCTGGCTCCTTATAAGACAGCGGTATTTCCATTATTGGCAAACAAACCGCAATTAGTGGAAAAAGCAAAAGAAGTTTATAAATCAGTTAAAGGATGTTTTGCTTGCGCGTGGGATGAGAGAGGCAATATCGGCAAGCGTTATTATTCGCAGGATGAAATCGGCACGCCTTATTGCATTACAATTGATTTTCAAACTTTGGAAGATGAGACGGTAACAATAAGAAACAGAGATACAATGGAGCAGGAAAGAATAAAAATTAACGCAATAATTTCTTATCTAGCAAAAAACCTTTCTTAAATTTATGGAAAAAGCAAAAAAAATAACCTTAGAAAACGGGTTAAGGATTATTTTAGCGCCAAAAGCCGATAGTTTTTCAACGACGATTTTGGTTTTGGTTGAAGCCGGTTCCAAATATGAAACAAAAGAAATAAACGGCATCTCCCATTTTTTGGAGCATATGTGTTTTAAAGGCACAAAAAAACGGCCGAAATCCATTGATATTAATTCGGAACTTGATGGCCTTGGCGCTGAAACAAATGCTTTTACCAGCTTGGAATACACTGGTTATTACGCCAAAGCTCAGCCAAAACACTTAGATAAAATTTTAGATGTTATCTCTGATATTTATCTCAATCCGACTCTTCCAGAGGGAGAAATCAATAAAGAACGGGGAGTAATTATCGAGGAAATTAATATGATTGAGGATGAACCGAGAAGAAAAATTTGGGATGTTTTTTTAGAACTTCTTTATGGCGATCAACCGGCGGGCTGGGATGTTGCCGGTACCAAAGAAACTGTTAAAAAACTAGCCAAAGACGATTTTATAAAATACCGAAGCGAACATTATCTGCCTCAGTCAACGCTTGTCGTTGTTTCGGGAAAATTTGACGAATCCGAAACAATAGAAAAAATTAAAAATTGTTTTTCTTCTATTAATTTAGGATCCAAATCTCCAAAAATAAAAATCAAAGAACATCAAGAGAAGCCGGAGATTTTATTGAAATATAAAAAATCCGATCAAACCCATATGATTCTTGGAGTCAGGGCTTATGATCTTTTTAATAAAAGAAAATATATTCTAGAGGTTCTGGCTGATATTTTAGGCAGCGGGATGAGTTCAAGATTATTTCAGAGAATCAGGGAAGAAATGGGTGCGGCTTATTATGCCAGAGCCAGCGCTGATTTATACACTGATCATGGTTATTTGGTGGCTTTGGTCGGAGCTGATAACAAAAGAATTGAGGAAGTGATTAAAGCCTGTCTAGAAGAGTTTAAAAAAATTTCCGAAAAAGGCGTTGAGGAAAAAGAACTTCAAAAGGCAAAAGACCATTTGCTTGGCAATTTAATGCTTTCACTGGAAACATCTGACGAATTGGCGAGCTTTTACGGAGGTCAGGAGATTTTAACGCGTAAGTTGGTTTCTCCGGAAGAATATGCCGAAAAGATTAAAAATGTTAAAGCAGAAGAAATTAAGGAAGTGGCTCAAGATATTTTTAAAAACGGAAAACTTAATCTGGCTTTAATTGGACCCTTTGAGGATAAAGAGCGATTTGAAAAAATCCTCAAATTTTGATATAATATAACAATGCAAATAGAAATTAGCTGGGCTTCTTTATGGAGAGTGTTGATAATGGTTTTTTTTGCCATTGCTATTTATTTTTTGCGGGATATTTTAATAATTCTTTTTTTGGCCGTAGTGATTTCTTCGGCAGTTAACGCGCCAATAAGTTTTTTGGAACGCAAACGAATTCCAAGAGTATTGGGAGCGCTTTTAATTTCTTTGACGGCAATCGCGGTTGTTGCCTTGCTCTTATATACTATTGTTCCGGCGGCTATCATTGAACTTAACGAAGTTTTGAAAAGTTTGGGAGATTTGGAAAATTTTGAGATTTCCGTTTTGGGAAAATTCATTTCGCCGGAAATTATGAAAAATTTCGAGACGAATATCGGGTCAATCAGCGACGTATTGCTTTCTGGAGGAACTTCATTGATTAATCTCATCTCTTCGGTTTTCGGAAGCATTGCCTCGGTAGTGGCAGTGTTTGTGCTTTCTTTTTATTTGGCGGCCAGTAAAGAAGGAGTGGAAAGATTTTTAAAATCAACTTTGCCGGCAAACCAAGAAAATTACGCGTTAAAAATTTATTCAAAGACAAAATATAGATTGGGACTTTGGTTTCAAGGCCAATTGATTTTAAGCTTGGTGATTACCGCTTTTGTTTTTTTTGGTTTGCTGATTTTGGGAGTGAAATACAGTTTAGTTTTCGGGCTTTTGGGAGGAATTTTGGAGTTAGTGCCTTTTGTCGGGCCGGTGATTGTCGGAATCTTGGCGACTTTGGTGGGGATTTCCGATTCGTGGACTTTGGGAATCGCAACCGCGATATTTTTCGTGATAATGCAGCAGATTGAAAATCATTTGCTCGTGCCTTTAGTGATGAAGCGGGCAGTGGGAATTCATCCGGTGGTGGCGGTAATATCATTATTAGCCGGCGTGCAACTGGCCGGATTTGTGGGAATAATTTTGGCAATTCCTTCGGCAGTGGTAATTCAAGAGATACTGGAAGATTGGGGGGTTAGAAAAAATCAAATTGGAAAATTGGATTTTGAAAACGCCGACAATTTTTAGCGTTTAAAATGCGAAATAAGAAATTTTATATTACTACGGCAATTGCATATCTAA
>MGIQ01000005.1:0-1698 GCA_001793825.1 Candidatus Wolfebacteria bacterium RIFCSPLOWO2_01_FULL_38_11 | reverse complement strand
AAGATTGGGATGGAAAATTGGATATTTCTTACGATGATTTTATCAGAACAACGGACAAAGAAAGGCATTGGCCGGCAGTTAATTATTTTTGGAAAAAACTGGAAGATAACGGCGACATATATCCTGAAAAATACAAAGGATATTATTGCAGCGGTTGCGAAGATTTTCTGACAGAGAGAGAATTGGTTGACGGAAAATGCATTTACCATAATTTAGAGCCGGAATTGGTTGAAGAAGAAAATTATTTTTTCCGGCTTTCAAAATATCAGGATAAACTCTTAAAGATAATTGAGAAGGGAGAAGTCAAAATTTTTCCGGAATCGCGAAAGAATGAAGCTTTAAATTTAATAAAGGCGGGATTAAAAGACATCAGTTTTTCCCGTTCAGTCAAAAATCTGCCATGGGGGATTCCGGTGCCCGGAGACAATTCTCAAGTAATTTATGTTTGGGCCGATGCTTTGGTCAATTATATTTCCGCTTTGGGTTATGGCGATAAAAATCCGGATAAATTCGAGAAATATTGGCCGGCGGATATTCATGTAATCGGCAAGGACAATTTAAAATTTCACGCTTTATATTGGCCGGCAATGTTAATGTCTGCGGGATTGAGTTTGCCGAAAGAAATTTATGTCCATGGTTTTGTGACTTCCGGCGGCCAAAAAATGTCAAAAAGTTTGGGAAACGTGGTTGACCCTTTTGAAATGATTCAAAAATACGGAAGCGAGGCCTTGCGTTATTATCTTTTGCGGGAAATATCGGCGTATGAAGACGGGGATTTTACAGAAGAAAAACTCAAGAATCTCTATCAAGGAGATTTGGCGAACGGCTTGGGAAATTTTTTAGCCCGGGTTCTGACAATGGCTTTGAAAATGGAAATTAACGCAAGATTAAAAACAGAATCATCAGTAGCGGAGAAAATCAAAGAGACGTCAAAAATAATCGAAGAAAAAATGAGTGATTTAAAATTTAATGAAGCTTTGGCGGCGATTTGGGAGTTAATCAGTTTCGGCGACAATTATATCAATAAAAACGAGCCCTGGAAAATCAGCGACAGCAAACAAAAAGAAAAAATTATTTTTAATTTAATCGCAATTTTGGAAGGCGCGGCGGAATTTTTGGCGCCGTTTCTGCCAAAAACTTCGAAGAAAATTCTGGCAAATATTGAAAAATCGGAAAATATTATTAAAGTTTACCGGGGAGAAAATTTGTTTCCGAGAATATGAAGGTAAAATTAGTTGATACTCATACTCATGTTAATTTCAACGCTTTTAAAAATGATTCCAAAGAAGTGATTGAGAGGGCGCTTGAGGCGGGAATTTGGATGATTAATGTTGGGTCTCAATCTTCAACATCGACTCGGGCGGTGGAGATGGCGGAAAATTATCAAGAAGGGGTTTACGCGGCAATCGGGCTTCATCCAACGCATTTAGTAAAAGAAAAAGTGGAAAAGGAAGAAAGCGGAGAATTGATAAAATATGAAACAAGAGCCGAAGAATTTGACGAAAATTATTACTTGGAGCTGGGGAAGAGTAAAAAAACGGTGGCAATAGGAGAATGCGGGCTTGATTATTTCAGATTAAACGGAGAAATTGAGACGAAAAAGGAAAAACAGAAAGAGACATTTATTAAACATATTGAATTGGCGCATAAAATAAAAAAACCTTTAATTATCCATTGCCGGGATGCCCCGAAGGAGAG
>MGIQ01000004.1:14196-17934 GCA_001793825.1 Candidatus Wolfebacteria bacterium RIFCSPLOWO2_01_FULL_38_11 | reverse complement strand
CTTCCATCAGTTCCTGTTTTGCTTCTTTCAAGCCCGCCACGTCTTTAAAAGTTATTTTATCTTTAAATTGGGCGAAAAGTTTTATATTAGCTTTGCCAAAAGAAAATGCCTGATTTACGCCCTTGCCCGCCTGCCTAAACATTATCCAAAAGAAAAAACCGATAATAATAAGCGGCAAAAGCGAAGGGATTAAAATGCTTAGCCAAAATCTCGCTCCTGATTCTTCTTCAACCGCCAAGTTAACTTTCTGCAAAGCCGCTGCTTCCACCCCGTAATTTTTCAATGTTTCGGTTAGCCCGGCTTCTGCTTCTTTTTTCGCAACAAAATTTTCTCCGTTTTTCAATTCAATTTTCAGGTCATTTCCGGAAATAGAAATTTTATTCACTTCGCCGGCATTGATTTTCTGCGTCAATTGGTCCAAGCTCAAACTCGCTTGATTTTTTTGCTCCGCATAAATAAAAGAAAATATAAAAGCGATTGTTAAAAGAGTAAGTACTCCCCATAAAATATTTTTAGTTAAGTTATTCATACCAACAAATTATAACATAAAAAAATTTGTGTCAATTTAAATAAAAAAGGCGCTGTCAGTGAAGACCAGCGCCTTATCAATGTTCGGGCCGCGATGTTCTGCGGCCCAGCGAGATTATCTCAGCCGCCCATTTTTGTGGTGCTGGAGGTGGGCGGAGGATGAAGAGACTACTCGCTATGCGCGCCGGCAATTGCGCGCACTTTTATAAATCGCGGAGGCGGAGGATTAGATGCGTGTGGAATAAACGGGGATAAGAGACCCAGCATTTTCGCCATCTCTTCAACCTTTATTGCCAAAGGTTTAAAGATCTCAGCGAAGTTTTTCTCAGCCAGTTTCTCCAGGTTGTTTTTAATCTTGTCAAAAACAACCTTTATCTCCCTTTTTATGGCAATGATTTTCCTCGCGTCAAAGATCCTTTTCACTTCCTCAATCGCGAGGAGATTCATCCCTTTCTGCCAGAGCAGAGGAATTATCTCAAGCACCCGCTCTTTGATTTTTTCTACAAGGGACATTTCCTCAAAACATCCCTTGTGAAAAACGCTGTCTCCTGCCGAGATCCCCCTCTCTTGAGACCCCAAAGTCAGGAAACAGAAACCGCACACTCTCGCCATCGCCATTGCCGCCATACTTCCTCCTTTTTTTACCGCGAATTTTCCCCAAATTCGGGGAATATTGAATTCAATAATATGTTCTTATTAAATTATAAGGAGAAACAAGTGAAAAAGTCAAGAGCCAAGAGCCCCAAAATAGTCCTAAATTCACTTTTTTAACTTAAGATTTATCCGTTTTTCCTGGATTTTTACGGAGCTAATGATAAATTGGTAAGATTTTCCAAGTTCCAATTGCTTTTTCATTTCTTCCGTTCCTCCAAATTCCGAAACATGGACCAAACCCTGCAAATCGCCCTCCAAATTTATCAAAACGCCGATTGGGTTGAATTTATAAACAACGCCGGTAATTTCTTTCCCTTCTTTTATCTTTTCCTCGGCTTTTTCCCAAGGATCGGCTTTTAATGCCTTAAGCGAAAGAAAAACCTGGCTGTCTTTTATTTCGATTATTTTTGCCTTTAAGGAGTCTTCTACTTTTGCTATTTCCTTGGGATGGTCGATTATTTTCCAGTCCAGTTCCGAAATATGAATTAATCCCTCAATTGACGGATTATCGGCAAACCTCGCAAAAACGCCGAAATTCGTCACTCCGGAGACAATTACGTCAACCAAATCGCCAACCTTATAATTAGTCAATAATTTTTTGATGTCTTCTTCCGCCGCTTCTCTCTCGGAAATAATTAGCTTGTTATTGCGGGAATTCAAATCAATAATTTTTACCTTCAACTCCTGGCCAACTAATTTTTTAAGTTCTTTAATAATTTCATTTTTATCGCTTCCTTCAACTCTTGGATAATTTTTGACGCTTAATTGCGAAACCGGCAAAAAAGCTTTAATGCCGTTTATTTCCGCAACAAGCCCTCCGCTGTTTGCCCCATTCAATTTAACCTCTAAAATTTCGCCTTTTTCCATTAATTCTCTCAAAAATTGCCATTCTTTCTGTTTATGAGCGCCAGCCAAGGAAAGTTCAACAAAGCCGTCTTCATTGTCGATTGAAACAACCTTAACACTCACCTTGTCGCCGGCTTTAAGATTTTTTAAAATATCTTTTGCGTTGGAAATTTCCGAACTATAAACAATTCCTGTTCCAAACCTCCCCAAATCAAAATAAACAGCTTTTGCTGTTTTTGATAAAAGCGCCGCTTCAACTAAATCGCCGTCTCTTAAATAAGAAACTCCGTCGGGTTCGTTTTTCAGCAATTGCGAAAAAAAAGATGTTTTATTTTCAGTTTTTTGAACCATAAAATTATTTCCTCGGAAGCGGCTCAAAAATTTTTGGCCTCCCGAAGTAGTCAAGTAATATTAAAGTAAACCCATTTGAAAAGCAAGGGTTTTAATGATATAATTACAAAAAATAAAACGCTAATTTAATAGCGTTTTATTTTTCTAATAATCCACATTTTTATCACTTAATTATGATAATTTCGTATTACGGCGAAGGATGCTTTAAAATCCAAAGCGGCGAATTAAATATTTTAACTGACCCTCCTAATCCCTCAAGCGGTTTGCCGGCGCCGCGTTTTAAAGCCGACCTGATTGTAAAAACCCTTGCTCAAATCCCAAGCGCCAATGAACCATCAAACCAGCAAGATAACCAGTTAATTTACGGCCCGGGCGAATATAATGTTAAAGAAATCGATCTTATCGGATTGGGCCTAGCCAAAGAATCAACTAATAAATTCATTAAAACTATTTATATTTTAAAAGCTGAATCATTGCGGATTTGCCTTCTCGGCCATATTTCCGAGCTTCCCGAGCCGTTAGTCGCCGAACGCCTTGAAGAAATAGATATTTTATTTGTCCCTGCCGGAGGCAAACCGTTTTTAGACCAAAAATTAGCCGCTAAACTCATTAAACAGATAGAGCCTAAAATAATTATTCCCTCTTTTTTCAAAATTCCCGGCTTAAAAAGGCCGGCCGCCGACATTAAAGAATTTTTAGAAGAAGTAAATCACGGCAAAAGCGAACCGGTGGAAAAATTAACCATTAAGAAAAAAGATTTGGTTGAAATCAAAAAAAATAAAGTTGTTCAATTAATTTCTCATTAAATAAAATGAAATTGCTTATCGAAAAAATTCAAAATTCCAGCGAGCAAACCAAAAAGCGGTGGCTTTTTATCTTTAGCGCCGTTTCCATGATTATCATAATATCTTTGTGGCTGGTTTATTTGAATTATTCGCTCGGCAAAACATCCGAAATTGCAAAAGATGAGCAAACGGAAATTGGATTTTTTAAAGTTTTCCAAACCGGCTTAAAAGTTGTTGGCTCGTCTCTTAGCCAAAAAGCCGGTGATTTAATTTATAAAATAATGGGCGAAAGAACGGTATTAATGAAATAAATATAAGAAATTAACGCGGAATTATGACCAAAATTGAAAAACGTGAAATAACCGAAGAATTAAAAGAATCTTATCTGGATTATGCGATGTCCGTTATTGTTTCGCGCGCCTTGCCTGATGTCCGCGACGGCTTAAAACCCGTCCAACGGCGCATTCTCTGGGCAATGTGGGACGACGGTCTGACTTATGGCGCTAAATTCCGAAAATCCGCCAACGTTGTCGGACAAGTAATGGCCCGTTATCACCCTCACGGCGACACTGCA
>MGIQ01000004.1:10540-14178 GCA_001793825.1 Candidatus Wolfebacteria bacterium RIFCSPLOWO2_01_FULL_38_11 | reverse complement strand
AGTTGACGGCGACAGCGCCGCTGCCATGCGTTACACTGAAGCTCGGCTCTCCAAAATCGCCGAAGAACTTTTATTAGACATTGAAAAAGAAACTGTCAATTGGCAGCCCAATTACGACACCAGCCGTAATGAACCGAAAGTTTTGCCCGCCAAGCTGCCCAATCTTTTATTAAACGGCTCATCCGGCATTGCTGTCGGCATGGCGACAAATATTCCTCCTCACAATTTAAGCGAGTTAGTCAGCGCCATTTCCCATTTAATTAATAATCCCAAAGCCACCACCCAAGATTTAATGCAATTTATCCAAGGACCTGATTTTCCGACCGGCGGCATTATTTACGACAAAAAATCAATTATTGAAGCTTATACTTCCGGCCGCGGCCCGGTCACTATTAGAGCCAAAACAGAAATCACTGAACGCTCCAAAAACCAATTCAATATCATCATCACGGAAATCCCTTATCAGGTAAATAAATCAGAATTAATTATAAAAATCGCCTCTCTTGTCCAGGAAAAAAAAGTAGAGGGTGTCCGCGACATCCGCGATGAAAGCGACCGCGACGGCATGAGAATTGTCATTGAATTAAAAAACGATGCCAATGCCCAAAAAATTTTAAACCAGCTTTTCAAGTACACCGATCTCCAGCGCGATTTCCATTTTAATATGATTGCCCTGTCCGGCGGTCTTCAGCCCCAATTAATGTCTTTAAAAGACATTCTTTCCGCTTATGTTGAACACCGAAAAGAAGTTGTCCGCCGCCGCGCTGAATTCAACCTTAAAAAAGCCAAAGAAAGAGCTCATATTTTGGAAGGTTTATCAAAAGCTCTCTCGGTTATTGATAAAATTATCAAAACCATAAAAGAATCAAAAGATTCCGAAGAAGCCCATCAAAAATTGGTGAAAAATTTCAAACTCACCGCCATCCAAGCCGCGGCAATTTTAGAAATGAAATTAAGGACATTAGCCGCCTTGGAAAGGAAAAAAATCGAAGATGAACTCGAAGAAAAGAAAAAATTAATCAGCGAATTGGAAATTTTGCTTAAAAGCCCGCAAAAAATTTTAAAAGTCATTGAAACCGAGCTTTCCGAACTCCAAAAAAATTACGGCGGAGAGCGGCGGACCAAATTAGTTATCTCCGGTTTAAAAGAATTTAAAGAAGAAGATTTAATTCCTCAAGAAGAAGTTATTATCACTTTGTCTTCCAGCGGCTATATTAAAAGAATTCCGCCCACGACTTTCAAAACCCAAAAAAGGGGAGGTAAAGGCCTTATCGGCTCTGAAGTAAGCGAAGAGGATTTTATCAGTCATTTTGCTTCTGCCAACACTCATGACAATATTTTATTTTTCACCGATAAAGGAAAAGTTTTCCAGACAAAAGTTTATGAAATTCCCGTTGGCTCCCGCACCGCCAAGGGAAAAATTATCCAAAATTTCCTGGAAATCCCTTCTGATGAAAATATAAACGCGATTATCAGCTATCCCGACTCCGCCGCCGAAAAAAAATTCCTGGTCATGGCCACTCAAAACGGCACAATTAAAAAAACCTCTCTTGAAGAATTCTCCAATGTCCGCCGCAGCGGAATCATTGCGATTAATCTTCAAAAAGGAGACCTTTTAAAATGGGTAAAAATTTCTTCCGGCGCTGATGAAATTTTTATCGCCACCGGCCTCGGCCAAGCTATTCGCTTTAAAGAATCTCAGCTCCGTCCCATGGGCCGTTCCGCTTCCGGCGTCCGCGCCATCAAACTTAAAAAAGACGACTTTGTCGCCGGCCTTGATATTATTAAAAAGGAAAAAATCGGCAATATTTTAATTGTCACGGAAAACGGATTTGCCAAGCAAACCGCTCTCAAACAATACAAAACTCAAAGCCGGGGAGGCAGCGGCATTAAAACTGCCAATATAAATTCCAAAACAAAAAAAATCATTGCCGCCCAGTTAATTTCCGATGAAGAAGAGATTCTTGCCTTGTCCGCCAAAGGCCAAATTATCAAAACCGAAATAAAAACCATCCGCACCGCCGGCCGCGCCACTTCCGGCGTAAGAATTATGAAGCTCAAAGAAGGGGACAAAATAGCCGGAATTGTGATATTATAAAATATATCCGCGATTTTCCTTCAAATTCGTTGTCCGCCTATTAAATAAATGAATTTTTCCAAACAACAGCTCATAATAATTTTTTCCGTAATTGGAATTGTTTTATTTTTTGTTTTAGTTTTTCTCGGCGTCATTCCCGGATTAAGAAAGGATAATTCTGGCAAAGGCGGACCTTTTGATAATACTGAAAAAATCCAAATAAGCTTTTGGGGTGTTGACGAAGCATCGAATATTGAACTAATCCTCGACGCTTATTCTAAAATCAACCAATCGGTAAATATTAGCTACACCCAATTTAATGAATCCAATTACGAAAAATCTCTAGTTAATTCCTTAGCCAGCGGACAAGGTCCGGATATTTTAATGTTTAATAATTCTTGGCTGCCGAAACATTCCGATAAAATTGCTTTTGCCTCGGAAACTCAAATCAATCTTAAAAAAATTCGTCAAATATTTCCGGCCGTGGTGGAACAGGATTGCGTCAGTGAAAATAAAATATATTGCCTTCCTATTTATATCGACACCTTGGCTTTTATTTACAACAAAGATCACTTTGATTCCAAAGGCATTGCCGTTTTGCCGACTAACTGGCAAAATTTTCAATCAATTATTTCCCGCCTCCGTGAAACTGATTCTGGCAATAAAATTATCAAAGCCGCTGCCGCTATCGGCGGCTCCAACAAGAGCATCGATTCCGCTTCTGATTTGCTTAGCTTAATAATGCTCCAAAGCGAAGATAATCCGCCCTCTAGCCCCGATGCTTTTAATTTTTATCTCCAATTTTCCAATCCTTCCAGCCAGTATTACACTTGGAATGACAATCTTCGTCCCTCCTTGGACAATTTCAGCCAGGAAACAACTTCCGCAATTTTCAATTACGCTTCTTCCCTTAAATCAATTCTATCTAAAAATCCTTCGCTCAATCTCGCTGTCTCGCCAATGCTCCAATTCAATGAAAAAAAACCGATTAATTACCCCCGGTATTGGGCATTAGCTGTTTCCAAACAAAGTAAAAACTCCAAACTTGCTTGGGATTTTATTATTTCCGCGAGCACTAACTCAACAATCGCTAAAACTTATTTGCAAACAAGCAAAAATCCGCCGGCTTTAAGGTCTTTAATCCAGGAATATATCAACGACCCCGATATCGGCATCTTTGCCAGCCAAGCTTTAACTGCCAAAAACTGGCAACAAAAAGACAATACCGCCATCAAAGGAATAATTTCCAATATGATTGAATCAGTTTTAAATGGAAAATTATCTCCCGCTAAATCCATTCAAGAAGCTGAAAACGCCATTAACCAATTATGAAGAAAACTATTTTAATTATTTTCATCCTGTTTTCTGTATTCTATATCCAATATTCTATTAATATTGCTTCCGCCGCTAGCGGTCTTTTGCCTTGCACCGGCACCGGTTGTAAATTTTGTGATTTATTTAAATTAGCGGAAAATGTCCTTAACTTCGCGATTTTCAAAATCGCTTTTCCTTTAATGGTGATTTTTATTGTCTATGGCGGATTTGTCATTATGACTGCCGG
>MGIQ01000004.1:0-10495 GCA_001793825.1 Candidatus Wolfebacteria bacterium RIFCSPLOWO2_01_FULL_38_11 | reverse complement strand
CGTTGATATACTTATACAATTGCTAAGTAAAAGTTCCATCCAATGGTGGAATCCCGCCTCTGTGATTAATTGCAGTTAAAATGATTAAATTATTAAAAAATAAATTTGCTCTTCTCTTTCTGTTTATTCCGCTCTTGTTTATTATTTCCACGAGTTTTTCGCTTGCTGATATAGGCGGTGGAACCGGCGGCTTTGCAAATCCTCTTAAATACGACAGCTTTACCGATCTTCTCAAGGGTATTATTGGCTATCTTATTAAAATCGGCGCTCCGATTCTCGTAATTATGGTCATTTACGGAGCTTTTCAAATTTTAACCGCTGGCGACAACCCGGAAAAAGTCAAAAGTGGCCAAAATACTATTAAATGGGCGGTTATCGGATATGCTATAATTATTTGCAGTTACGGCATTATTTATATTGTCGGAGAAATTTTAGGCGCTAATTTATCCGGCAAAATTTAATGAAAATTTATGAAATCAAATAAATTCTTGCTGACTTCGATAGGTCTCTTAATTTCCGTCAATTTCCTAATTTCCTTTTTAGTTCCGTTGAATGTTTTTGCGGCAGATGTTGATACGCCGGTAAAAAGCGTTAATGATATAATTAGAATACTGGTAAATGTCGTTAAATGGATGTATACGATTTTCTTTATTGTTGCCGCCATTTTTATAATTCTCGCCGCTTTCGCATATCTTACCGCCCAAGGCGATGCTGAAAAAATTAAAACTGCCAACAAGCAAATTTTATATGCCGTCATTGCCATTATTATTGCTCTTTTATCCGTCAGTTTTACCGCCATTATTTCTAATTTTATATCCACAGGAAATTAATTTTATTTTTTGCTAAAATTAAATATAATAAACAAAAAGGTCGTAAATTAAAACAAAATAATCATGAAATTTAATTTATTAATAATTATCGGCCTATCATTAATGATTATAATGTCTGGCCTTATAACAAATACCGCTTTTGCCATCACTAAGGGAGAAATCCCGGGGTCAGGCGATCTTGGCATTAATCAAATTCTTCCGTCAGAAAACATAGGCGGAGTTGTTGGATTGATAATTTATGCCTTCCAATGGATATATACCATCTTTTTCATTATTGCCGGCATAATGATTTTATTCGCCGCTTTCACTTATTTGACATCAGGCGGTGATCCGGAAAAAGTTGGTTCAGCTAAAAATCAAATTATTTACGCTGTTGTTGCAATCGTCGTTGCTTTATTGGCAGTTAGCATAAATCTAATTGTTAAATCATTCGTTTCAACTGGACAATAAATTTTAGTAAAATAAATAACATAAAAAACCCCGCTCTTAACTCAAGCGGGGTTTTGGTTTTCACCTCCTTTATTAAATTTATTCTTTCGCTCTCATTTTGGCCGAGAAAGGATTGCGACTTTAACCGGTTGGCTTTCGTCCGAGATTATCCGGAAATTGCCGTCTCGGATATCGTCTCCCAGCCAGTTGGCTTGCCCGGGGCCGTCGCGAATCACTCTGCCAGCCCAAGTCCGAATCGTCACTTTCCCAGAAGGCACGATTCGAAACCAGCTCTGCGGCGGAATGGAGATATTGCCAGACCAGCAATTCGGTCTCGCAATTATCTCACTTGCTCCCCTGGCCATTATATCTTGCGCGTCATAACACGCGGGATAAACTATCTGCGCCGCAAGAACAGTTTTCGCTGGCCTGGATTCTATCCACTCTCTTATTTCCGATTTATAAAAAATCGAAATCACGGAAACAAGAATAATGAATAAAATCGCGTAACCGATTTTTGGGATTTTCCGCGCCGGTTTTTTCTGTCCGCCTTTACCTGGTTCTTTTCCCTTTATCACTGACGCTAACTGATCCTGACTCTGACGCCATTTCATAAAAATGACTATTGCCAGAATCAAGAAAAATACAACCAGTGGGAACTTCATTTTTTATCCTCCTTTCTAAAGACTTCTCCAAGGGCAGCACCCACAGCCATCAGATCGTTAAAACCAGCTGTGCCGGCAATAATTGTCTTTTGGCCTGGATTTGCCGTAATTGCTCGCGCTGTTTCTGCGCTCAATACAGCTAAGGGCAAAACACCAAGTTCTTTTGCCATATTCGTAAGGCCTTTTGTTCGGCCATCAATTATGGCTTTTTCTTTTGCTCCTTGACCCTCTCCTTCAAGGATATCTTTTCGCTTCTGGGCTTCAGCGGCAGTAACAGTTGCCTGTTTTTTCGCTCGCTCTTCGGCTGGCTCTTGAATAGCCGCATTAAACTCGTGGCTGTAAACAAAGGGGCGTAAGAGTACTGTCATAATATTTACGCCACAATCACTCCCTTTGTCGCTTCTTATTCTTTCGATAACATCATCTTTTATTAAATTGCTAAACGTTCCGAGATGATGTTGCGCTACTGCGGGAGTGATTTTTGAAAATTCCCGGTTAAGCATCGCTACCGCGATGTCTTGTATATGGTCTTCTGCGTTCTCTATCGAGCCGAATACTTCCAAAAAATTAACGAGACTGCTGATTTTCAGCCGAACTACAAGGGGGGTTTCCACAGTCATACGGACATTTAATGGATCACCCTCAAAGATTTCGCCTATTATAAGTTTATTCAAGGCGTCGTAGAGTTCTTTAGTTTTTATAGCTTTTTCGCGTTCCTCTTCTTTTGTTTTAGGATCTTTGATTTTACCCCCGAGATCTTCTGTCTCTAGTTTAATTCCTGGCCACCCAAATTGAACTCTGATTGGAGGCCTGAATCCGAGCTTTAGAAGATTTTCCGGTACAACCTCTTCTTTCCCTCGCTCAGCCCTGTATATTAGTTCAGGCCGGGCCGGAAGTTCAATCTCAATAGCATTTTTTGTATTCCTTGCCAACCGGCATACAAGAAACGGAACAAATCTCAACCCAGAATCCACATCGCGTATGGGCCTACCAAAGAAAAGCAATGCTCCAAGCTCTGTTGGTCCGACTATTCGAAAACTAAGAATATTATAAAGAAGCTGAGCAAAAAAAGTAGCCCAACCCAAATTACATTCCCACTCGCCAATCATTATTGAATATTTTGAAAGCCAGACATATTCAACAATGATAAGAAAAAAATTGAGAATTACTGCAACGCTTAAAAAAATCCACTTTGTCATCCTTTCTACACTCATCTTCGTCCTCCTTCGGCCATTGGCCAGTTTGTTTTTATTTTTTTATACCTTATTAACTTCTCAAAGAACGCCGATATTATATCATAAAATTATATAGACGTCAATTAAATTGCATTCCTTAGCTCTTGCCGCTTTTTTTGAACTTTAGTATGATGTTTTCATTGCCGAGGTGGCGAAATTGGCAGACGCACTAGCTTTAGGAGCTAGCGCCGCAAGGCATGTGGGTTCAAATCCCACCCTCGGCACCATTAAAAATAAATTTATGAGATTCATCTCCGACCTCCATATTCATTCCCATTATTCCCGCGCCACCAGCCCTGATATGAACATTGCTGACTTAGACCACTGGGCTGACGATAAAGGTATTCAAGTTATGGGAACAGGGGATTTCACCCACCCTCTTTATTTCCAAGAAATAAAAGAAAAATTAGAGCCGGCCGAACCCGGCCTTTTCCAATTAAAAAAAGAATTTAAGAAAAAAACCCTTAAAGGAACTTTTGCTGATACTAGATTTTTGTTAAGCGTGGAAATTTCCGGTATTTATTCCAAAGCCGGCCGCGTCCGCCGCATTCATAATTTGGTTTTCGCGCCGGATTTTAAAACAGCCGAAGCCATCAACACTCACCTTTCTCTTGTTGGAAATTTAAAATCCGACGGCCGTCCAATTTTAGGTTTGGACGCGGAAAAACTTGCGGAAATTGTCTTTAACATCAATCCCGAGGCGGTTATCATTCCCGCTCATGCCTGGACTCCTTGGTTTGCCATTTTCGGCTCAATGTCCGGCTTTGATTCTATTGAAGAATGTTTTGGCAAATATTCAAAAAATATTTTTGCCATAGAGACTGGACTTTCCAGCGACCCGGAGATGAACTGGCGCCTGTCAAAATTAGACAATCTTGCTTTGATTTCCAATTCTGATTCCCATTCTTTGCCAAAAATCGGTCGAGAGGCCAATATATTTGACACAAAATTGTCTTATCAGGGGATATTTGACGCAATAAAAAGCGGTATCCCTAATTTTAGAAAAAACCTAAAACATAAAACCCAAAACATAGAACCTAACTTTGTTGCCACTATTGAATTTTTCCCCGAAGAAGGCAAATATCATTTTGACGGCCATAGAAATTGCGGTGTTGTTTTTTCTCCCCAAGATTCTAAAAAACACAAAAATATTTGCCCCAAATGCGGCCGGCCGCTTACCATCGGCGTTGTAAATCGCGTAGACCAGCTCGCTGACCGCCAAATAAAAATCGAAAAAAACGGCAACTATCGCTCTTTCAATAATTTTGTTCCTTATTATAATCTTATTACTTTAGACGGAATCATTAGTGAAGCTTTGGAGACTTCCGCCATTTCCAAAAAAGCTAAAGCCGAATACGAAAATCTCATTAAAACTTTTGGCAGTGAATTAAAAATTCTTTTGGAAACAGAAATCAGCGACCTTGAAAAATCCGCTCACCCTAAAATTGCCGAAGCCATTAAGTTGGTAAGAGGAGGAAAAGTAAAAATCGAACCGGGCTTTGACGGCGAATACGGAAAAATAAGCATTTTCGGAAAAACAAAAGAAATAAAGAAAAAATCGCCTAAAAAATCAGGCAAAGAACCAGAAACCCAAGCTAAACTTTTTTAATTATACTTCAATCACCACCGGCAAAATCATCGGCCTTCTTTTTGTCTTCTTATAAAGATATTGGCCGATTTGATCTCTAATTGTCCCCTTGATGTAATCAGCATCCGGCTGCTGATGGCGCGGAACCGATGAAATTAAATGCCTGATTTTTTTTCTCACTTCTTCCACTAATTCTTTGTTTTCTTTCAAATAAATAAATCCGCGGGAAATAATATCCGGGTTCTTCAAAAACCTGCCGGTTTGCCTGTCTAATGTCGAGATAATTACCACCATTCCTTCCTGCGCCAATACTCTTCTGTCTCTTAATACCACTTCTCCCACGTCTCCCACTCCCAATCCGTCAACCATCACATAATAAGCCGGCACGGTTTCTCCGGAAATCTCAACCGAATCTTTCTTGATCAAAGCCACTTGGCCGTTATCAAGCAATACTGTTTCTTCTGGTTTTAATTTTATAGCGTCCTGCGCCAATTTAGCGTTTCTCCAGCGCATAAAATAATATCCGTGAATAGGAATAAAAAATTTAGGCTTTACCATTTTCATTACGCTTTTAAGCTCTTCCTGTGGCGCATGACCGCTAGAATGGATATCCACCATTTTATAGTGATAAACCAAAGCGCCTTGCCGCGCCAAATCATCTTTCAAAATCTGCACACTCCGTTCATTACCCGGAATTACGGACGAAGAAAGAATAACCGTATCTCCTTTTTTTACTTGGATATAGCGATGTTCTCCGCTCGCAATCCTCATCAGTTGCGCCTGCGGTTCGCCTTGCGCTCCGGTGCAAAGTACTAAAATTTTATCATCTCGATATTTTCCTATCTCTTCCAATGGTATTAAAACATCTTTTCCTATTTTCATATAACCCAGATTCCGCGCAATTTGGATATTGGTTTTCATTGACGAACCGCTTACTGCCACTTTTTTCCCCAGCCGTTCAGCTATTTTAATAATTTCCGCCAATCTGTCTAAAAGCGAAGCAAAGGTGCCGAGAATAATCCGTCCCTCCGCTTGCTTAAATAATTTTTCCAGTTCTGCTTCCACTATTCTTTCTGAAATTGAATATCCCGGCTCTTCTGCTCCGGTTGAATCAAGCAAAAGCGTATGAATCTTCTGCTCTCCCAATTTTTCCCAAACTTCCAAATCCTTCGGCTTTCCTTCTAAATCATAATCAAATTTAAATTCTCCCGGATGGACAATATTGCCGACCGGCGTCTCCAGCATCATCCCCACGCCTTCGGGGATATTATGAGTTACTCCAAAAAAATGAGCTTTGAAATTTTTTGATAATTGATGGGTTTCTCCAGCTTTAATCATTTCAAAATCCAGTTTCGGCGCATTGGGAAATTCTTCTTGTCTTCTCGCCACAATCTCTTTGGTGATTGAAGTAGCGTAAATCGTTGGATTGCCGATTTGCTCCATTATATAGGGAATAGCGCCGATATGGTCATAATGGCCATGAGTAATTACCAATGCTTTAACGTTTTTTTTCTTTCCTCCCAAATACGAAACATTCGGGATTATAAAATCAATGCCCGGAGTTGTTTCTTCGGGAAATTGCAAACCGGCGTCAATAATAATGATTTCATCTTCATATTCGAAAAACATCATGTTCCGGCCGATTTCTCCCAATCCTCCCAAAGCGGCAAACCGCACCGCTCCTTTTTCTCCCAAAACCGCTTTCCTTGTTTTTAATATTTTTGTTGTTCTTGTTTTGAACATAATTTAATTTATTAAACAAATAAAAACCTTTAAAAATTAATAAAATTTAATTAAAAAAGAGTTTTAATGTTTATTATTTTTATTTAATGTAATTTTGGTGCTCCCGAGAAAACGTACGCGTCCCGTACAAGTGGTGGGCGAGGAGGGACTTGAACCCTCAAAGCCTTTCGGCCATAGGCTCCTGAAGCCTACGTGTTTGCCATTTCACCACCCGCCCACCAGCTGTACAGGATAAATCTGCCAACTTGCCCCGTATACAGCTTTGCTGTTATACGGGGTTCCGCCACGGGGGCATATTTTTTAGTGAAAGAACTATTTGCTCTTCGCTAATCCTTATTCGTTAGTTTCTATTTTTTAAACTTCTCGCTGTTTTTGTATACCAATTTTCAATACTTTTCAACCGTTCGCTCGAAAAAGAAATAAATGAATCTTCAAACCCGGAAAATGATTTCTTGCCGATATAAAGATAATTAGGCGAATAAAGAAAAATAGCTGGATAATCTCCGATAATCAAATATTGTAAAGAAGAAAGTTCTGATTGTTTTTTTTGTTCGTCAAAATCTTTTCTTATTGTTTCAATTAAACTATCTGCTGTTTTGCTTCCGTAAAGCGATAAATTAAGCCCAGGATAGAAACTTCCCGAAGAATGCCAAAACGAAAATAAGTCAGGGCTGTCTCCCAAAATATTTCCAAACAAAATTATCTGATAATCCCTATTTTTAATTGTCTTATTGTTGATTTCCGAAATAGGAGCAATTGACAAATTAATTTTCACTCCGATTTTTGCCAGCTGTCCTTTAATTAAATTCGCGGTTTCTATTAAAAATGAAATTTCCGGCACCGACAAATTAAATTCCAGTTTTACTATTTCGTCATTAATCTGCCCTTCCCTGACATTTTCCTCATTATTCCATTCCCAGCCCATACTTTCAAGTATCTGATTGGCTTTCTCCGCCGAAAAAACATTTTCTGAATAAACCTGCTTATCAAATCCTTCCATTCCTTCTACCAAGGGACCCGCGGCCAAAACTGCCTGTCCGTTAAAAACTTTTTCGATAATTTCCATTTTATCAATCGCCATAGTCATAGCCAAACGCACATTTTTGTCTTTTAAAGCCGGGTGTGATAATTGATTTAAGAAAATTGCGTAATACTTCAGCATTCTAATTGGAAATACCTTGTGTGAAAAAGCGATTTTCCCCAAATTTTCCGGATTTGCTAATCCAAAACCGTCAACCTCACCCATATTAAAAGCGTTAATTGTTTCCACTTCATTAGTATAAAAATTAAAGCTTATTTTCTTCAAATAAACAAATTTCTGGTATGCTTCATTTTTTTCAAAAACATAAGAACTTATATATCCATCCGCTCGCCTGCTAAATGATTTAAATTTAAAAGGTCCGCTGCCGATTGGCTCAAAATTATAATTGGAAAGTTTGATGTTAGTTGCCGGAATATTGCCAAAAATATGCTTTGGAACCGGCTTTAAATTTTTTAAGGTGTCCTCAAAAAAAACATAAGGCGCCGGCAGCTTAAATTCCAATTCCCGCTCGCTTACTCTCGACGTTTCAATGCTCTGCCAATTGGAATAAAGAGGGGAGTAAACATCGGGATTTTTTATTGTTTCTACCGTAAAAATTATATCGTCAGTGGTTATTTTCTCGCCGTCATGCCAAAAAATTCCCTCTTTTAAGCGATAACGCCACTTTTTCCCGTTATCTTCCATTTTATAGCTTTCGGCCAACTCCGAAAGATCGTCAAAAGCTAATTCCGTCAAATCCCGGTCAGCGTCGTTAGCCGCCAGTATTGGATTGATGAAACTCGGCTGGCTAACCACGCCTTCAATATAATTTCCTCCGGCCACTGGCACAATTTGGGTATTCTCCCGGACGAATTTCGCAGCCAATAAAGAAAAAGCTGTTAAAAAAATAACCAAAGAAACTCCTAAGAACGCCCACTCCTTAGAAGAAAAAGATTTAAATAATTGTCTAAAGAAACCAAATAATATCATCAATAATAAAGCAGGATTAAAGCTAATAAAGCTATTTCCAGAGAAGATTTACTAAAGAAAGCCCGACAAGGACTATAATTAAAACAATAGTTGCTCCAAAAATCACCTTTTCCAAGCCTCTTCTGGTCTGATAAAAGCCGCTCTCTGAACCGCCAAAAACACCGGAAAGCCCAGAAGACCTTTCTTGAAGCAAAATCAAAGCTATTAAAATGACGGAAACAACAACTTGCGCGATTGAAATATACATATGAAATTAATCCCAAATTAATCCAAATTAATCTTTGTGTAATCTTTTAAAAATAAAGCTGGTTACAAAATTAACCGCTCCGATAATGATAGTAGCATAGAATAGGGAATTTAGTCCAGTAATGGAAATATCCGCCGAGTAGCTGTCTAAAAAATAAAGAATTGCCGCGTTAATCAAGATTATTCCCAATCCCAAAGTTATAATAATAAAAGGGCTTAAAATCAGCTTCAAAACCGGTTTGATAAATATGTTAATTGCCGTAAAAATCCCCGCCACTGTGGCGAATTTGATGTAATTTGAAGAAATTTCAAACCCCGCTACAAAATGATTTACCAGCCAAAGCGCCAAAACATTGGAAATAAAAAGAAAAATTAATCTTCCAATTAAATTCACCATAAGTTTGCTTTTATCTATTATAGCAAAAAATCCAATGTTTTTCTTTTAAATAATGCAAAAACGCTCCTTTTTGCCAATAACACAACTTATCCACACTTAAATCTTGGCTTATTGCCTTAATTTGCTATAATTAATTAAAGAAAAATCCAAAGGTCGATTTAATTATTATAAATAAGATAAGAAAAAATGGTAGTTCAAAATTTGGCAGATGCCACAGTCAATTCTCTCCTTAATGTTTGGGGAGGCGTTATTGGTTTCTTGCCGTTTTTAATAGGCGCTTTAATAGTTTTAATAGTCGGCTTAATCGTAGCCGCCGGCTTGGGTTCATTGGTTGAAAGAGTTATTAATATTGCGAAAGTCGACAATTTATTGCGCCGCCTCGGTTTGGAAACCTACTTTGAACGCGCCGGCATAAGAGTTAATGCCGGAAAATTCTTCGGCGCTTTGGTTTATTGGTTTTTAGTCATTGTTTTTATTTTGGCCGCAGCCGATATTCTCAAGCTTGAAGGATTGTCCCAGTTCCTAAGGCAGGTTGTCAGCTATATTCCGCAAATAATTGTTGCGGCTTTGATAATGCTCGCAACCGTTATCGTCGCCAATGCCCTGAAGTCAGTAGTAAAAGCTTCTGTTATGGGAGCTAAGCTTCATGCTTCTGGTTTTTTGGCCGCTTTGGCTTGGTATGCCACGGTAATTTTCGGCTTTGTAGCTGCCTTAATCCAATTAGGCATTGCTCCAATGCTTCTTAATACCTTAATCACCGGCTTGGTTGCTATGCTTGCACTGGCAGGCGGAATCGCCTTTGGTTTGGGAGGCAAAGATTATGCTTCTTCCCTTATCAACCGTTTTAAGGAGAAATTAGAATAATTTATAAAGCAAATTAAAACAAAAAGCCCCAATATTGGGGCTTTTTGTTTTCTAACTGATAAAGCAAGAGTTTATTTGCCTCTGCCCTCGTATTTTTCAAAAATTGTCCAAAAACTAAGAGTTTTTCCTCCCTGATTATAAACCCTGTGAAAATCGCCGGCAGGCACAAGCATTATATCCCCGGCCTTAACTTGAATTTTTCGATCAGCCACCTCTATTAAACCTTCGCCGTCAATAAAAACGTAAACCTCATCGGCATTGTTGTGAGAATGGCCAGTTGTGGATTTTTGCGGATACAGCTCGGTCAAAGAAACCGTTAAATGATTCAGGTCGGACAAGTCGTAAACTTTATAAATCTCATTGTCCCTTATAAGCTTGGCTGATTGTTTATACTCCTTAATATCCATACCCAAAGAATAATAAATTGTGGCGATAATTTCAATTATATTAATTTAAAAACCTTTCCGCGCTCCGCGCGGCCAATTTC
>MGIQ01000003.1:1704-20410 GCA_001793825.1 Candidatus Wolfebacteria bacterium RIFCSPLOWO2_01_FULL_38_11 | reverse complement strand
CGCGATTTTAGGGTGAGGTTGGAAAATACGAAGCCGAAGATTTTTTGGAGGGAGGGTTTTTTGGAGGGGAGGTCGCACTCCTCGATATAACACTTGCCCCACCCGTCCCGTGCGCGTGTTATAGGCAATTTATATTTTTCGCCGTTGGCAGATCGGCGAAACTCCCAGATTAGGATATAATATAGATGTGAAGATGGGGGCTTGTCCACACTATACTATTTCTTCATATAGACTTATTGTATACTATAGTTAGCATGCAAACCTTAGGAAAGAAACAAATTTTACCGAAAGGTAAAACAAATGTAAAAAGATTTCCGGTGAACGAAATAATCACCGGCGATGCCATTGAAGAATTGAGAAAGCTTCCCGATGAATCAATTGATTTGATAGTTGCCGATCCGCCCTACTGGAAGGTCATAAACGAAAAGTGGGATTATCAGTGGAGAAAAGAACATGAGTATATCGACTGGTCTCAAAAATGGTTTGCTGAATCTTATCGAGTGTTAAGAAAAGGTGGTTCCTTTTACCTGTTTGGATATTTCAGAATGCTCGCATTATTATTGCAGCCACTGCAATTGCTTGGTTTTGAGTTGCGGCAACAGATTATCATTGATAAAGGTATGAGGTCTGTGAGTGGACGTGCAACTAAAAATTATAAGATGTTTCCGAATGTTACTGAAAGTGTCCTCTTTCTTTTCAAAGATAATAAACCGTTCATCAAAGACTTTTTAAAGGAAAGGCAGATGGCACTTGGCTATAACGCCAAAGAGATAAACGAGAAACTTGGTGTAAAAAGCAACGGTGGAGGTATGTGGAGTATTTACACTGGTGAGAATGTATGCGAACAGGTGCCAACTCGGGAATTATGGGAAAAATTACAGACGGTTTTGGAATTCGATTTGCCATATGAAGCAGTTTCGATGGTTTTCAATCCCCAGATGGGTCTAACTGATGTTTGGACAGATGTTGATTTCTATAAAGAGGAGAGATTTCATCCGACACAGAAACCACTTTCCCTTATTCAGCGACTTATCTCTGCCAGTAGCGATGAGGGTATGATTGTACTTGACCCGTTTCTTGGCTCTGGCTCAACGGCCGTTGCAGCTAAATCTCTAAAGAGAAAATATATTGGTATTGAGCTAGATCCAAAGTACACCCAGATTACCTTAGCTCGACTGGAGAGCCTTGATAGAAACAAGAGTTTATTCTAAGAATTCTTTCTCCGACTGTACTTCTTTTTTGCACTAGATATTTTGTCGGTGTCTCGCAGCTCTAAATATTCTCTTAAATTCTCTGGAATTTCCTCGATAAATCCTCGGAGTGTTTTGAGAGGCATCTTTTTAGCCTCTTTGAGAGTAATTTTCTTTGTGGCCACCTGATTTAATTCAGATTGGCTGATTCTACTGACAAGCTCTTTTAGTTCTCTGTCGTTTATGGTTTCAATGGGCATTCTTTCTGATTTAATTTTGCTTCGATCCTCTGACGGGGCTACCAATTTTTCAATCCGGATTTTTGGCTTTGTATTTGCATTTTCAACGATGCACAAGAAAGTCCGAATTGGATTCGATATGAAAAACTGATATGAGTACGGCCAGAAATTCTTAGGAGCAGGAGTTTGATCAGGAGTTTTCTTTCTATGCGAGAGGTAAATCTTTCGGTAATAATTTGTCATTAGCTCCGCAAATCTCTTATGCCGTTTCTCTTCAGGCCATATTTCAAAGGCTTGGAAACGTAATGTCTCAAAGTCGCCAGAATCAAAGTTTGGATAATCACCAATGAGTAGTACCACCCTGTTTACCTCGTGTATCAACACTTCTAAATCACTTTCATTTCTAATTGTAAAAAGCCACTTTGAATCATTTTTACGCTCTATATCTTTTGAGCCGCAATGTGAGCACTCTAGTTCAACGCGCGCGACACTCAAGCTACAATTCTTACAAATATCGAGTTGATCAATGCGCGAACAGGATTTTACTTCCGAACCGTCTATCAGATCGTTTCCCCTTGCCCCCGTTCTTTCCCCGGTCATTCCCGTAATGAGGGATGCAAGATGTTGGCCGGGATACCCGATTTTGATGTTGGGAGTTTGCTTGGTGATTTTTGACCATTCGATTGCATTCAATCTTGGTTGAAGCACGAGTTCATCAATGAGCTGTTTTATAAGACGCTCATTATCCAAGATCGTTATAAATTTTTTATTTGGCTTCGGCATGTTAATCGAGAAGTTGCTTAGGTGTGAGAGAAAGTGCCTTGGCAATCTTTTCGATATTTTCAAGCGTGATATTCTTTTCAGCCCTTTCAATCATGCCGATATAAGTTCGATGTACTCCGGCACGAGACGCTAATCCTTCTTGCGATAATCCAAGCTTTACTCGCTCCTCGCGCACCCTTTGTCCAAATTTGATCAAGACACTCTTTTTCATAGTTATGCAAAAAGTATAGTAATTTGCTAACTTTGGTGCTACATACTATAGTTAGCATATATGAATAGCTATTTTCTCTACGCTCGCAAAAGTACCGATGTTGAGGACAAGCAAATCCTCTCCATAGACGCGCAACTAAACGAGCTTCATTCTCTTGCCAAGCACGATGGGTTAGAGATTGCGGCCGAATTTGTTGAGAAACGGACGGCTAAAATGCCGGGCCGTCCTGTTTTTAACGAAATGCTAAAACGCATACAGAAGGGCGAAGCACAGGGCATTATTTGTTGGAAGATTGATCGCTTAGCTCGTAATCCGGTAGATGGCGGGCAGATTAGCTGGCTTTTGCAACAGGGTGTAATCCAACATATACGAACTCACGACCGTAGTTTTCTCCCCGGCGACAATGTCCTTATGATGTCCGTTGAGTTTGGCATGGCTAACCAGTACATACGCGATTTGAGCGCGAACACGAAACGCGGCTTGCGTGAGAAGGCGAGACGAGGCGATTTCCCCGGCCCTGCTCCCACGGGCTACCTTAATAATCCGCGCACTAAAACTGTTATGTTAGATCGGCGTAAAGCACCTACCGTAAAAGCCGCTTTTGAACTCTACGCCGATGGACAATCACGTCTCACGGACATCTCATATTTTCTTTACGACCGAGGAGTAAGAACCGGACGGCGTAAATGGGGACAAGGCGGAAGGAAAATATCCGATGACCACGTTAAACGGGTACTCACCAATCCGTTCTACTACGGACATTTCAGCTACGGCGGCGATATATGGAAAGGAAATCATACGCCGATTGTTTCCAAATCTCTTTTTGATAAGGTGCAGGACACTATAGAAATTCGCGGTAGAGGCCAGAAGGCGAAAAAAGACCCGCAAGTTTTCTGCGGCCTTCTGCATTGCGGTAATTGCGGCTGTTTTATAACTGCCGAAGAGATAACAAAGTACCAGAAAAACGGAAACGTCCACCGATACGTTTACTATCGGTGTACTAAGAAACGCGGCCCCTGCTCGCAATCTTACGTCCGCGAGGAAATTCTAACCGCCCGATTTTCTAATTTGCTGTCGCACTATACTTTGCCGCCGGAGTGGGCAAGAGAATTATCCCGTATGGCCGACAAAGATGAACTGGAAGCAGAACATATCGCAGGAATCTCCGTCCAAGAACTCCGAACGAAAATTGTCGATCTGAACGAGCGAGAAAGCCGCCTTACTGATCTCTATGTTAGTCAGGACATAGATCGCAACGCTTACCTTTTGAGGAAGCGGTCGCTTATGTCCGAACGTAAAACGGCGGAGGAGCAGATTGCTCGACTGAAACACGACTTTACTGTTTGGCTCCAACCTCTACGCGAGTGGATAAATGAAGGCTTACAGCTTAATGAGATAGCTCGAAATACCGACCTCCCCTCCAAAAAAATCTCCCTCCAAAAAATCTTCGGCTCCAACCTCACACTACAATCGCGCGAAGCGCGCGGTATTCCCAAAAATCAATGGCTTTCTTTGGCGAACGCCAAAGAAAATTCTAAAAAATTATCATTCTCTACTCTCTTGGTGCGCGATGCAGGGATTGAACCTGCGACCCTTGCAATGTGAATGCAATGCTCTGCCACTGAGCTAATCGCGCATAAATCTAACAGGGTGAAAACAAAACGTTCTGCCACCAAACTAAGCGCCCGCAAAATTTATTATAAACAAAAAAGACGCTTTTTCAATCAGCGTCTTTTATTGTTTCTAAGCCAATTCCACAACCGCTCCGACTCCTTCTAATTTTTTCTTCAGTTCTTCGGCTTCTTCTTTTTTCAATCCGGTCTTAATCGGTTTTGGAGCGCCGTCGACTATATCCTTCGCTTCTTTTAATCCCAAACCGGTTGCTTCCTTTACAATTTTTATGACATTAACCTTTTGGTCTCCTCCGGATTTTAAAACAACGTCAAATGAAGTTTTTTCTCCAACCGCCGCAGCTCCTCCGGCCGCCGCTCCCATTGCCATAGGCATTGCCGCTGAAACGCCGAATTTTTCCTCTAACGCTTTTATTAATTCCGATAATTCCACAACTGTTAATTTTTCAACTTTTTCGATTATATCTTTAAATTTTTCTGCCATATTTTTATAAATTTATTTTTAAATTTATCTGAAAATATGAGCACCCCGCCGTAGCTTTAGCGAAGGCGGGCTACAACATATTTTTATTTTTCGACCATTTGTTTTGATTTTTGTTCTAACACGTTCATAAACATTTTAATTGGCATAGCGAACATTCCCACCAATTGGCCCAGCAAAATTTCCCTTGAAGGCAACTGGCCGATTTGTTTTACTATTTCTCCTTCAATAAAATTTTTTGCCGATAAGTCATATCCGCCTAATATTTTGAATTCCTTATTTTTCGCTTCTTTGGAAAATTTATAAATCGGGCCGGCAATCTCGGAAATATCCGCTGAAGAAAAAATTGTTCCAACCTGGCTTTCAAACTGCTCCGGATTAAAATCAATTTTATCCTCGCTAAGAGCCACTCTTAAAAGTTTTTTCTTAACAACTTTTAATTTTGAACCGATAGCCAAAAGCGCCCGTCGCAATTTTTTTATTTCATCCACTGTTGTTCCGGTAAAATCAACGAAAATCAGCATTTTGCTGCCTTTTATCAATTCTTTACTTTCTTTAATTTGTTGTGTTTTTTGCTGTTTTGTAAGCATAATAATATTTAAATAAAAATGCGGCTTTACGCCGCAGACATTACACTTATAAAGCTAACAAGCTAATAAAGCTAAAAGCTAAATAATATCCTCGGCAGGGTTTAATTCCTTTTTTTATGGATACCTGTCCCGACATTTTAAGTCGGGATCCCGACTTTACGTCGGGACTGTCTGCGGAATATTTATAATAATATTAAATTAAAATAAAAAAGTCAATATTTTGTACTAGATGGGCAACATCGGTAACACTTTGTATATTGTATTAAAGCAATCCCAGATTCAATCATTATTTCACAGTTGATTTTGATTTTAATATTTGATCAATAGTATAAAATTGCTTATCGCTTTCTGAAAGCTTATAAGAATCAATAATTCTTGCCAAATTTGAAAAATGCTTTTTTACGCCCCATAAAGATAATTTCCCCAAATATTTTTCCAGGAATCGGCCTGTTCTCATATCCCTGATTTCGCTATATTCCCGATATGGCAATCCGGTTTCCTTGCTCAATAATGAAATAAAATTTCCAAACTTTTCGCGATTAGCCGCAAAACTGGGATCTTTTATTAAATTTACCTTACTTTCCTGCAATCTATATATTTCTTTTTCTAAAACATTGGCAAGATTTTCATCTCCCTTAACCTTAGCCGCGCTAAATTTTGATTGAAAATCTTCTATGTCAGATTCGTATAAATTCAAAGTTCTTTCTTGCTCAGCTAAATTATAATCAGCGAATTTTTCAAAAGCCTTTTCTGTTTCAATTGGCGCTCTATATTGGTAAGTTGGCCCTTCTATTTTAATTTTACCGCTTTCATTAAGCAAGACTTTTGTTCCGGCTTCTGATATTCTTGTCTCCACTCCGCCGCTCTTTATATAACCTTGCTCCGCCAAAAGCTGCCCGGTTTTTTGATTTAATATTTCTTTTAATTTCACTGGATTATTCAAATCTTCCGGATTGATTTTAACGCCGAATTTTGACGGATTGCTTTCCAATTGCCTGTAAACCGCGTGCCAAATTCCTTCACCCTGCCCAATTGTAGCCATTTTTTCCATCGCTGCCGATCCAATTACTTGACTCGCTCCTGCCTTAGCCGCCTCCGCCATTGCCTGTTGCATCTGCCGCGCTTCCACTATTTTTAACGCTTTTTGATGCAAATCCATTCTTTGCTTTTGCTCTAAAATTTCATTAACCTCCGGCGTTTGGGATATTGAAAATTGAGAAATTTTATTCATTATTTCCGGCAATCTCTGAAAAAGTAAGGCCACTGTTTCTATCTGCACTCCGGCAACCACCGCTTTGCCGGAAGTCTCAAGATATTTGGCCGCCATTGCCAATCCGTCAACAACTCCCTGTTGAGATACTAATCTGTCTAATTCTTTCAGACGTTCGGCAAATGAAGCTTCGTTGAATTTTCCGTGCTTTATCGCGAATTCAACATCTTTTTTCAGTATCTTTTGTCCAATTCTCGCCAATATGCTGGTTGCGGTTCCTGATTCCGAATTTTTCAGCCGCTCCAAAATATCTTTTGGCAAATTTTCTATATAAGCTTTTTCTAAAAATTCTTTTGGAACAGGTCCATTATGTTTCCCTGTTTCTATATAATATTTGCTCTTTGAGGTTTCATAAATCTTCCAAGCTTCCTGAGCCGCTTCTTCAATGTCGTGAATCCTTGTTTTGTCAATTAATTCTTCATTCCTTAATCTTGCTTCTTTCGCCGCTCCCGCGCCTCTTGTAAAAAACTGCGCGCCCAGCATCGCATATCGCAGTGGCGAGCCGGCTGTCCAACCCAAAACATCAGCAACAGTTCTGCCGTATTTTAAAATTTCTCCGGTAAAATATCCGATATTTTGAATCTCTTTAATCGAGCCTTTCGCAAATCCCTTATTCTTTTCACTTTCCTCTAAATGATTTCTGGCAATAGATGCGTCTTTTTGATAGCTGTCTCCCATAGCCGCGAAAAATCTTCCGATTGACCCTTTTAATCCGGGCGATTTTGAACCGCCGACGCTTTTCTCAATATTGCCGCAAATATCATTGCCGATTAAATTGCTGATTTTCTCTTTTACAAAAAACCCTAAATTTCTAAATCCTATTTTAATCTCCTTTTTCTTCTCTACGGGCATCTCTTTAATTTCTTCTTCAATTTTCGCCGCCTCTTGCGCAAATTTCACTTCTTCTTCCGGACCAAGCATTGTTCCAGCCGGTAATTCAAGATGAGGGCCCAATTCTTCAACAATTTCCGCCTCCGGCAATTCTTCTTCTTTTATTTCCCGCGCTTTTTCGGAAAATTTTTGTCTTGCTTCCACTTCCCTTGCTCTCATATAAGTTTCTTTTGCATCTTCCGGCACGCTGGATATCTTAGGCGCGTCTTCGGCAATATCAGCCTCAAGCTGAAGTCTTATTTCCCTTTCCCCTGTTTTCTCTTTCTTTTCAAACTCTTTTCTGGCTTTTTCCCTTTTTCCCTTTGCTTTTTCAAATTCTCTTTTTAAAAATTCTGCCTTTTCTTTATAAAATTTTTCTTCTTTTTTATTTCCCGTCTCCTGCGCTTTTTTCAAATCTTTTTGGGCAATCATCATTTTTTTGCCCAGCCTATCCATTTCCTGACGAATATAATCAGGAACGCGGAACTTTTCTTCCCCTTCTTTCTTTTTTTCTTTTTGTTCTTTAATTTGTTTTATTTCTGTCTTTGTTAATTTTTCTCTTCCTATTTCTTTCTCTTTTCTGATTTTATCTAAAACTTCTCCCGTTTTTTTCAACTCATCTTTATAAAACTGCATTTCCTTCTCATAATCAGCTCTTCTATTTTCATCCTCTTCTTTTTTCAGCTTCTCCTTATAAAAAAAATACTTATTTTCCAATCTCTCGGTCTCGCCAAGAACAAAATTAAGCCAGGTCTTCTCCCTTGCAGAAGGTTGTTTTTTATCTTCTTTATCAAAAACATTTTCTCTCATTGATGCTCTTACCATTTCTTCGGCAATTTCTTCGGTTGTTTTAGACAATCCATTAGCTCTCTTTTTGGCAATATCATAAGCAGACGATAATTTATCTTTTGTTATCTTGCTTTCTTTTCTTTCAACTTTTTTCTCCTTTTCTTTCTTTTCCTTTTTTGATGCCGCAGCGCCTAAATTCTTCAGCTCATTTTCTCCAGCAGAAAGAACAACTCCTTTTTTCTGAAGCGCTTCATCCAAATTCCCAAAATCTATTTTTTCTCGCTTATTATTTCCCATAAATTAATTATCGAATATTGAGAATAAATTATCAAGTAAAAATCAAATAATCGTAAACTAAAAAGCCCCAAATGGCTTCTCCAAATGAGGCTTTTTAGTTTTATTTTATCTTTATTCTATAAAGCTAAACCGGCATACGATCCAATCTCAAAAAAACCATTCTGATTTCCTCCATCCGATCCCATCATTGGATTATATTTTGAGCTTTCCAGCACAGTGTCCAATTCCCAAGTATTGGAGATTACATCATTTTTAAACCCGTAAAGATAATTGGCATTATTTGACGGGTCAATCGGCAATACGCTTAGTGGCGATCCGCCGCTGATTAAAGAAAAATTAACATTTACCCAACCGGTTCCATTTGTACTTCTTGTACTATTTGTTATACAACCGCCAGAAAACGGACCAGTTGTCGTAGCAAATGTACAAGTTGATGTTGCGATAAACAAAGGCGAAACTGTTGCCGTTGCCGCATACATTCCTAGTGCCGCGTGAACGCTTCTCAAGTCTCCCAATCTTTGAGAATCTCTAGCCTGCTTCAAAAGTTCGGCCGGATTCAAAACCAAAGTGACTGTTGTTGCTAAAATTGCTAAAATACCGATAACAATAAGAAGCTCCAATAATGTAAAACCTTTTTTCTTCATAATAAAATAATTAAAATTTCCTATTAAATTTATCGACCTTTTAACTGAACTTATCAATATAATTATAACTTATTCTCGGGTAGCCGCAATAAAAAATTGTGGATAACTTATTTCTTGAAAAATCCCTTTATATTTTCCACTAATTCATCAATTGAAATTTTCGCCTTTACATAATACTCCATTGCTCCAAGCTGCTTGCTTTTAGTAATGTCTTCTTGTTGGCCTAAATTAGAAACAACAATAATCGGAGACTTAATCCTTTGATATTGGGGGTTTGAACGCAATTCTTCCATTACTTCAAATCCGGTTTTCTTGGGCAAAATCAAATCCAATAAAATCAAATCAGGATTGGAATTAGCTAAATAATTTAACGCTTCTTCTCCATCCTTTGCCAATACAATTTCAAATCCCTCTTTCTGCAGCCGATTTTTCAGCAAAGAAAACAAAAATGGGTCATCTTCAACAAGAAGTATTTTTTTCATAAAAATAATATATTTATGCAAATATTATCAAAAAATCCGGCAAAACACAATTATTGCCGGCTTTAAAAAATCAAAACTTTTTTAGTTGTCCCAAACACCTCGGCATTGCGCCGAAGCGAGTCGTTGCTTTAGGCCGAACGACCAATGCCTTGCTCCGGTAAAACCGGAGATCGACAAATTTTTTATTAATTGGTCCACGCACAGCTTCCGCTACGCGTGCCTTGTTACGACTTCGCCCATGTCACCGAACTAAGGCTGATTCCGCTAATGCGAAACTTCACCTTTTTCCGGCTCCCTTGGCGTGACGGGCGGTGAGTACAGGACCCGAGAACGTATTCACCGCGCCATAGCTGATGCGCGATTACTAGCGATTCCAACTTCATGAGGACGAATTTCAGCCCTCAATCCGAACTGAGACTGGTTTTCTGGGATTAGCTCCACCTTGCGGTTTGGCAACCCTTTGTACCAGCCATTGTAGCATGAGTGTAGCCCAGGGTATCAGAGGGCCATGCGGATTTGACGTCATCCCCGCCTTCCTCCGAGATTAGCTCGGCAGTCTTTCGTGACACATATAACACGAAACAGGGGTTGCGCTCGTTACCCCACTTAAGGGAACAATTCAAATCACGAGCTGACGACAACCATGCAGCACCTGTGCTAGCGTCCTTGTGAGACAGCCATCCTTTCAGACAGCTTTCGCTAACATTTCAAACCCTGGTAAGGTTCCTCGCGTACCGTCGAATTAAACCTCATGCTCCACCGCTTGTGCGGGTCCCCGTCTATTCCTTTGAGTTTTAGCCTTGCGGCCGTACTTCCCAGGCGGTCCACTTAACGCGTTAGCTTCGCCACGGAGAGGGTCGATACTCCCCACAGCTAGTGGACATTGTTTAGGGCGTGGACTACAAGGGTATCTAATCCTTTTTGCTACCCACGCTTTCGCGATTCAACGTCAGGAACGTCCCAGCAGAATGCCTTCGCCTTTGGTGTTCCAGCCGATATCAACGGATTTCACCCCTACACCGGCTGTTCCATCTGCCTCTGGCGTCCTCTAGACTAATAGTATCCAATGCGAGCCCAAAGTTAGGCTTTGGGATTTAACATTAGACTTATCAGACCGCCTACTCGCGCTTTACGCCCAATAAATCCGGATAACGCTCGGGGTCTCTGTATTACCGCTGCTGCTGGCACAGAGTTAGCAACCCCTTATTCCTATGGTACCGTCAAACCAAAATAATCTGGCTTCTTCCCATAGAAAAGCAGTTTACAATCCGAAGACCTTCTTCCTGCACGCGGCGTCGCTCCATCAGGCTTTCGCCCATTGTGGAATATTCTCGACTGCTGCCACCCGTAGGTGTACGCACCGTGTCTCAGTTGCGTCGTTGGGGAACAGGCTCTCACCCCCCCTACCGGTCATAGCCTTGGTGAGCCATTACCTCACCAACTAGCTGATCGGGCCTAGGCCTCTCCTTAAGCGAATTGCTTCTTTACCCAGCACTTTCTTTGCATTACAAAAGACTATTATAACGCAAAGAAGGTGCTGGGAACTATTAGGTATTAGTTCGCCTTTCAGCGAATTATGCCTAACTTAAGGGTAAGTACCAAGGTATTACTAACTCGTTTGCCACTAATTACTTTTCTTACTCAACTTGATGTAATCTCATCTTGTTTAAAAAGTAATCCGTTCGACTTGCATGCCTTATCCACGCCGCCAGCGTTCATCCTGAGCTAGGATCAAACTCTCAAATAAAACTAGGTTTTAGGTTATAGTTTTTAGGTTTTAGGTTTTTAATCTAACACCTAACACCTAATACCTAACACCTAATAAGATTGGGACAACTAAAAAAATATTGATTTATTTTTTTTATTAAATTTTCAAGCTGCAATCTTTACCTTTCCAGACTATCAATTATAAACACCCCCGCCCCCTTGTCAAGGGAAAAAACCCGTGATAATATAATCAACTAATAACTAATTTTTACGAATTTACGAATAAACGAATTCGTATATTCGCTTATTCGCACGGGATTCGCTATTCGTTGATTTATGAAGAAGAACATCCACCCCCAATATCACCAAAATGCCGAAATTAAGTGCGCTTGCGGCGCCTCATTTGTTATTGGTTCAACCAAGCCGGAAATTCATACAGAAATTTGCAGCCATTGCCACCCCTTCTATACCGGTAAAGAAAAACTCATTGACACTATGGGCCGCGTTGAAAGATTCAAATCAAGAACATCCAAGAAAAAAGAAATTGTTAAAAAAGTCAGAATTAAGAAACAGCAAAAATAATGAATAGGATTATCGTTGAAATACGGGCGGGAGCGGGCGGCGACGAAGCCGCCATTTTTGCAGGCGACCTTGCCAGAATGTATCAAAAATATTCCGCCAGACGCGGCTGGAAATTTTTTATTGTTGATTATAATGAAAATCCGCTCGGCGGCTATAAAACTTTTATCGGAAAAATAGACGGAGAAAATTCTTATCAATATTTAAAACAAGAATCCGGCGTCCATCGAATCCAGCGCGTGCCTAAAACGGAAAAAGCGGGTCGCGTTCACACTTCCACGGCCACTGTCGCTATTCTGCCGGAAGTTGAAGCAAAAGAAGTAAATATTAATCCAAATGATTTGGAAGTTACTTTTTCAAGAGCCGGCGGACCGGGCGGCCAAAATGTCAACAAAGTAGAAACTGCGGTTAGAATTTCGCACAAGCCGACCGGCATTGTTATTTCTTCCCGTGCTGAACGCTCGCAACATGCCAATCGCGAATCCGCGCTCTCAATTTTGCGCGCCAAATTATACGAAATTCAACAGCAAACTGAAGCCCAAAAATTAGGCACGAGCCGCAAAGAGCAAATCGGCACCGCCGACCGCTCGGAAAAAATCAGAACTTATAATTTCCCCGACGACCGGATTACTGACCACCGAATAAATAAAAAATGGCATAACATTGAACGAATTCTCGAAGGCGATTTAGAACCGATTATAAAAGCATTTAAAATCAGCGAATAACAAATCGGTACGAATATACGAATTTGTTTATTCATAATAAATTCGCTATTCGTTGATTTACGAACTTAGAATATCTATATCATCCTGAAATTTCTTTGCCTGTTCCACAACTTTTTTCCCATAAACATTGGTGCAAACATATCTGTTCCATTTTCCACCGCAATAATATTTAGCCGCCGCAATTCTTTCATTTGTCGTCGCGCCCGCGTCTTTTAAATACAATGCTGTTGCCACAAATGCGTCAACATTGCTCCACGGCGAAGGCGGATTACTGCCGGTAATCTCGCCAATTCTGTCTTTTGAAGAATCTCTCAACCACCCCTCATTATTCCTATAGCCGGCATACAATCCCCAAGTGGAAGGAATAAATTGCGCTGGACCCATTGCTCCGCCGTAGGCGCCGTCAGAAACAATCGGGCAGGAAACTTTTAAAATTCCCGATTCTAAATCTCTGGTTAAATTAAGGTCTTTGACAATCGCCATAAATATCGGTATGTCTCGTTTTGGATGCATCGCTGTTTTATAATTGCATTGGCCGACATTTTTCCCCAAAGCCGATTCCCTGCTAAGCACGGCCAAAATTAAAGCCGCCCGCACGCCAGTCGCTTTTTCAGCGGATTTCGCCAACTCATACGCTTTTTCAAAATCCAATTCCCCGCCGCCCAGCATTTTAAAAATTTGCTTTCTTATTTCCGCTGCGCTTTTTTTCGTTTCTGTAAGTATTTTCTGATACTCTGATTCTTTTCCTTTGGTAATTTTCAAAAGATTACTTTTGTCACTTTGGGTTTTTTGCGCGCTCGCTTTCTGAACATCTTGATAATCTTTAAGTTCAACCGCGTCAGACCGCTCTAAAGCCAAATTTTCTTTTTCATCAACCAATTGGTCTCTTAAAGCTACAATTTTATCAAGCGTCTGCCGTAAATTTTCCTGCACTTCCAAAAGATTATTGATGTCGCCGAAAAAATCCGAGAGTTTTGGATTGGCTAAGACCACTTCCAAAAGCCCTCTTCTTTCGCTTTCATAGATATTTTGAAGAGCTTCCGATAAAGCTTTTTTATTGAAATTTATGTCGCCTTCAGTCGCCGAAATTTTGGCTTCAGTATCTTTTATTTCTCCGTCCAATCTTTGCAAATTCAACGTCGCCGCTTTTACCTGTAAATTAATTTTTGCGATTTTGGCGTTAAGTTTGCTAATTTCCGAATTTAACGTTTTGCCTTCTTTTTTTAAATCGGCGATCGTCGACTCGTATTCATCGATTTGCTTCTCGTATTTTTCCAACTCTTCCTGCAAAACTTTTCTTTTTTCCGCGTCTTCTTCCGGAGTGGCCGCTAAAATTCCGCTATTAGAAATATTCAGATAAAAAAACAACCCGAATGCCAAAAAAAACAAAATAGGCAAAAAAATAATTGCTTTATTTCTATCAATAAAAATCTGCCGAATCATTTAAAGATTATAACAAAAAGAGCGCTAATAAAGGAGTCCCGATTTATTCTTTGATTTTTTCTTCTTCTTTCTCTTTGTCTCTCGCTTCTTTCTTTTCTTCGGATTCAACTTTTATATCTTCAACGCTTACCGCCGGCGCCGCTACCTCTTCCTCCACTTTTTGTTCCACAACAGTCGCAATAACCGTCTCCGGCTCAACCAAAACCTTTACACCCTTGCCAAAATCCAAATCTTTAACGAATATACTGCCGCCAATTTCTGAAATCTTGCTCAAATCAACAAGGATATGATGCGGCAAATCAGCGGGCAGGGCCTCAATTTCAATCTCATGCATTGCTTTAACTAAAATTCCGTTTTTTTCTTTTACCGCCAAAGATTCTCCAATAAATTCCAAAAGCACTCGAGTTTTTAATTTCTCGTCCATTTTCACGCTATAAAAATCAATGTGAGAAATTTCATCGTTTAAAGCATTTCTTTCAATGTCATGAATTAAAACATTAAATTCTTTTCCGCCCTCTACTTTTAACTTCAAAATTGTGCTTTCCCCCGCCTCCTTGAAAGCGCGGGAAAATTCCTTAACCGGAACGCTTAAATGCAAATTTTCAATTCCATGGCCGTAAAGTTCAGCCGGAATAATGCCTTTTTTCCTTAAAGTTGAAACTTTCTTGCCGAATATTTCTCTTTTTTGAGCTGTTAATTCCATGAAAACTGATTATACCAGCCAATTTTAAAATTGCAATATTAAATCAACGGTTGAGCCGTATTCCAAATGAACCGCGTAAAATCTGGTTAATAATCGGCTCAACCGTTGGTTAAACCGCTTTATCTAAAAATATTTAAGGATGCAATCTTTTTACGTCTCTTGGGAAGAGCACTGCTTCTTTTATGCTTCCTAAACCCAAAATCTGCTGGATAATTCTTTCCGAGCCCATTCCCCAGCCCCCGTGTGGCGGCATAGCAAATTTAAAAATATCCAAATAAAATTCCATTCCATCGGGTTTAATATTTTTCTTATTCATATTTTCTATTAACTGGTCATATTTATGAATTCTTTGCCCTCCGGTCGCAATTTCCACCCCTTTAAAAATAAGGTCAAAACCGAATGTCTCTTCCGGATTTTCCGCTGGCATAGTATAAAATGGCCTATCAGCCCAAGGATAATGAGTAACAAAAATAAAATCAGAGTTAAACTCTTCTTTGCCGTAGCGGCCGGCCAGTCGCTCCCCTTCCGGATCAATATCTGTGCCTTTGGGGATTTCATAGCCGTACTTTTTTTTAATTATTTTTTTTATTTCCGAAAGTTTCACTCTCGGAATTTTTTCCGGCACTTCGGAAATTTCCGCCTCATGAATTTTCAAATATTCCTTTCCCTCTTCTCCGATTTTTGCAAAAATCTTCCGCAGAACTTTATTAAGCATTTCCATTACTTCCTCAAAATTTTCAATAAATCCCATTTCCGCGTCCAAAGAAATATATTCGTTGACGTGCCGAGTGGTAAAATGCGGCTCAGCCCGAAAAACCGAGCCGATCTCATATACTCGTTCAAAAACTCCCACCATAATCTGCTTGTAAAATTGAGGGCTTTGGGCAAGATAAGCGTGCTTTTCAAAATATTGGATTTTGAAAACATTAGCGCCTCCTTCCGAAGCGGCGCCCAAAAGCTTCGGAGTTTTAATTTCCGTAAAACCTTCCTCCCTCATCGCGCTGTCATAATTTTTCAAAAGCAAATCATAAAGCTTGAAAATAGCTTGAACTTTCTGATGTCTTAAAGAAAGCGACCGATAATCCAATAATGTTGTCAGCTGTAAATTTAAATTCGGTTTGCTTAAATCAAAAGGCAGCTCTTCGCTATTGTCAGAAATAATTTTTATTTCTTTTCCTGAGATTTCCACTCCTCCTTTTGCCCTCTTTTCTTCTTTAACTTCTCCGATAATTTCAATCGCGTTTCCTATTTTTACTTCTTCAATGCTTTTATCCCAAACTGCCTGAATCAATCCCGTATAATCCTGTATCAAAACAAAAGATATTTCTCCTAATTTTCTAATATTTACCGCCCTTCCCTTAATAAGAATTTCCTTGCCAATATTTCCAGCTGTATTTTTAATCAATGTTCTTTCCATAAATATCTATATTACCGCAAAAATCACTCGATTGGCAAACCATTTATAATGAAATAAATATCAAAATCCGGCGTATAACAATCATCATAAGTATAAACCCAGCCGTTTGCGCTAACCGCATTCGCTAAATTACATCCCCTAAAACTGCCGAATCCAGCGTCCAAACCACTGCCCTCAAAAGATATTTTTCTTGAATTATCTCCTGATATGGAATAAAGCTGATAATATTTATCTACATCAGCAATAAAATTATTAAATTCAATTACAATTTTTTCTCCGCCGAAACTAGCGCAAGCCTGCTGTTCCCAGACAGAGCCGTCGGCGCGCCTTACAGTAAAATCAGAATTTACGCTGCCGTCAGAATTTCTGCTGGAAAAACTTCTGGAAAGCTGAGTATAATCAGCGTCAGAAAATTCATTAAAAGAAAACTGCTGGCAAGCATCGCTTGATGACATTTTAAATTCAAGGTTTTTTAATTCACCCGATATCCCATTGCCAAAATTCTGATATGTCTTATAAAAAGAATCTGAACTCGCCGAATTATCAATCTGTGATAACAAAATTTCTATTGTAGAAGTAGCCGATAAAACAAAATTTTGGGGCGTTTCAATATATATTTGGGCCGATGAAGTGGAAGAATTTAATCCGTCTTTATCAATAGCAAAAATTTCAAATTGATAATCCCTGCCAAATTCTAAAATTAAAACATTTGCATTTGTTGAAGTTGTTGTGAAATCCATCAAAACTGATGATGAAGCGCTATTAATTTCATTAATTTTATAAGTTATCGCAGAATTGGCGCCACTATAGTCCTGCGATTCCTGCCAGCTTAAAACAATTTCGCTTGTACTGCTGGAATATTGGGCTGTAAAATTTTGAGGCGTTGTCGGCGCGTTCCGCGGCTCCGGCAGATTTTGAGAATTTTGCGGCTCGGGATTATCGCGAAAAATAAAATCATCCGCATTATCCATATCGTAACCATTGCCCAAAAATCTATCTTCCCCCGAAAGCATTGATTCAATCGTTGAACTGGCATTGGCTTTGCGCTCCAAACTTTTTCCTTTTGAAATTTCCGCATAATAAACTTCGTCAACCACTGCTTCGCTACCGTCCTCTAAAAATACAATATCGTCTTTATAAGCAAGAGGATTGGAATTATTGGAATATATTAAATCCGGCGTTGTTGTGCCGCTATAATCCTTATGCGCAATTAAAAAGAAACTTTTTGCTCCGATTTTAGAAGTGGCGGAAAAATTTAAAACAAGATTTTTAGTGGAAGTGGAATTTTGAGAAATTCTTCTTTTAAGCGACCAATTGCCTAAGTCAACGCTAACATCGGTTGGATTGTAAATCTCCACAAATTCATCATCGGAATTATTGTCTGTCCCCGCTTGAATTTCACTGATAACAATATTATTAGCCAAATTAGCTAAATCAGTTGTAGTCGTATTTAAAGTAGTTGAAGTTGATAAAATTAGATTATTTTCTATTATTGGCTCTACTGCTAGAATTGTCTGATTATTTTGAGAAGACCCTCCGCCTCCGCCGCCGCCGCCTCCTCCGCCATAAATGATTTGCGAACTTGAAAGAATCGCCGATTGGCTGCTTGTATTCGCTTGCGAGTTTACAACATTTGCCGAAACGGATGAAAGTAAACCAATTTGCTGATTTATGCTTTCCGCCTGATTTTTTATGTCATTAAGCTGATTTTGAAGTTGAATAACTAGTTGCTGACGGCTATTTTGCGTCTGAATATTTTCACTTTGACCGATATTCTGTTCGCTTTGCTCCGCGTTTTGTGTTTGGTTTGCATTTTGTATCTGATCTGTATTTTGCGAAGGCGATACTGAAACCGGCAAAACATTGTTTTGATTCTCTGTTTGATTTAAAGAAATTTCATCAGTTAGCTGAAAATCTTGATTATTATCAGACGAGTTGGAAAAAAAACCGCCAATTTGAGCGAAGAGAGATTGAGTTGAATCAATTAATTGCCCGAAAAATGATTTTTCTTTTGCTTTTACGAAATTCGGATTATTTTTCGCTTTTTCCACTTCCTGAAAGAAAAGATCAATAACGCCGGCGCCATATTGAACGGATTTTGTGGAGAGACGAAACCAGTAGTTTTGAAGTACTAATCTTTGTGGATCATCAAGACTTATATCTGAACTTGGTAAAGACAATAAATCATCACCATCTTTATATTTTTTAACTAAGAATAATAAATACTCATCATTTGAAACATCTTTTGTAAAGGCAAAATATAAACCATTTATCTTCTTTGGATAAAATTCTGGTTCTGGTAATTTATATCCACTTTGAATTCCAATCTTATCTTTGCTATAAAAATTATTATTAGAATAATTCGCCAATTTATCAAAATAAGAATCTAAATCCGATAAAACAACCGGGGATTCATCGTTTAATCTTTTGTTTAAATTTTCGTCCGCGTTATTAATGGTAAATTGGCTTGTGTATATTTCATAAGGACTGTCATTGGGATGTGGGTCGTTTCTGGTATGGTCGGGCACCGAAGCGTCTTCCATTAAATGAAGAATGTGGCCCAAAGCGAACATCGCCATTTCTTTATCGCCGTTTATCCAATAGCGAATTGCCTCCTGCCAAGTAAAATCAGAAGTTGGAAAATATTCCTGAATT
>MGIQ01000003.1:0-1694 GCA_001793825.1 Candidatus Wolfebacteria bacterium RIFCSPLOWO2_01_FULL_38_11 | reverse complement strand
CTCCTGCCAAGTAAAATCAGAAGTTGGAAAATATTCCTGAATTTTCTTTGATTGCCAGGAAGAAAGAATAGTAGCAATCACCGAAGAATACTTTGATTCATTTTGATTTTTGCTATCCCGAGCCCACTCTTTTGATTTTTGCCAAGTACCCAGAATTGAATTAGTTAAACCGCGATCGTAAATTGGGTCAAAGAAATGGTTCATCCAGCGCACCGGGTCATCTTCTCTTCTTGCACCATCAATAAGATAATCTTTTAAATTATCGGTGATTCTCTGATTAGGAAAACTCTGGTTATAAAACTTAATAATCTCATTAGTTAAAAATGCGTGAGTTTCAATATTATAAGCAAAAACACTGTTAAAACTAGCTACAAAAAATCCCAATATAAAAATTGGGATAAGAAATTTTAAATATTTATAATTTTCCATACCTTCGATTGAGAATTATACGATAATTCAATTAAGAGCTCTACATTTCCTTTAGCATCATAAACAGAGAACCAAAATGTCTTCTCTGATAGCTCCTGATTTTCTGTTGGTATAGCCCGCAACACAGTATTAATTATTTCTCTTAGTTTTCCTTCTTTTTTTGCTCTTTCTAACGTCTCTTCCCATTTTTTTCTCGTTAAATAATATTCGCTGTTTTCATTTGTATCCAACGCGAAATACTTACTCGCCAGTTCAATATCCTCTTTTTTCAGCGCCTCAATAAACATTTTTAATGTCTCTTCAGGAGTTTTGCCGCCATATGTATCCTCTCTCATTGCCTGCTTATATTTTTCCTCCCACTCCATATACGCCTCATATTGTTTTTCCATTTGACGCTGAGATTTCGCGCTTGGACTCAAATATCTATCCCAAACAAAAAAACCGCCAAAAACTAAAACAGTAATCCCCAAAAATCCAAAAACGAACTTCCAATAAGTTTTTATCGGTTTTTCTATGTTTTGATTTTCCATATGATTTTATTGATGAGTCAAAAAATATTTATTTTTTTACTCTTTAATTTCTTCAAAAATTTTTTGAATAGGAGATTTTAAAGTTAAAATTTCTTCAGATGCCACTTTCCAAACAATCTCTTCATCAACTCCAAAATACTCATGTATTAATTTGTCTCTCATTCCACTAATATTTTTCCAAGGAATATTAGTATGTTTTCCCTTTATCTCATCAGGAATTTTCTTTGCCGCTTCTCCAATAACCTCTAAACTCCGTATCACTGCATTAATCGTTTTTTTGTCATGTTTAAAAATTTCAAAATTTAATCCCTTAATGAAAAGTTCTATTTCATCTATTGAATTTAAAATGTCTTGGATATAATCAAGATATTCCCTTTTCATACTTTAACGCTTTCTTGAATTATTTGTTTGCCCATAATAGGCTTTAAAGCTTTTTTCGTAACTAAATCAACTTTTATACCCAATAAATTAGATAAATGATTTTCTAATTCAATAAATTTAAAAAATCCGATTGGCTCTTTAAAATCAACTAAAATATCAACATCACTTCTTTCATTTTGCTCATTTCTAACATAAGAACCAAAAATAGCCAATTCTTTAACAAAAAATTTTTCCTCTAAATCTTCCATATTTTGCAACAAAATATTTTTTATTTCTGCCAATGTTATCATATTATTATAAAAATAATCATACAATAAATTTTAGAATTTATCAAATTTATTAAAAAAATCGTAA
>MGIQ01000002.1 GCA_001793825.1 Candidatus Wolfebacteria bacterium RIFCSPLOWO2_01_FULL_38_11 | reverse complement strand
TATTGATACGCCGGGACACGTTGATTTTACGGTTGAAGTGGAGCGATCTTTAAGAGTGCTTGACGGAGGAGTGGTTGTTTTTGACGGCGTGGCCGGAGTGGAACCTCAATCAGAAACCGTTTGGCATCAGGCGGATAAATATCGGGTGCCAAGGATTTGCCTTATTAATAAACTTGATAGAATGGGCGCAAGCTTTGACAACTCTTTTAATTCAATCAAAGAGCGGTTGACTCAGAATGCTTATCCAGTGCAATTGCCGATTGGTTTGGAATCAGCTTTTGAAGGAGTGATTGATTTGATAAAAATGAGGGCATATGTTTTTGAAGGCGAACATGGAGAAAAAATAATTGAAAAAGAAATTCCGGAAAATTTAAAGGTTGAGGCGGAAAAAGCGAGGCATAATTTAATTGAGAAAATTGTAGAATATGACGACAGCTTGATGGAAAAATATTTAGCAGGAAAAGAATTAACAGAAGCGGAAATCCGTTCAACTATCAGATATGCGACGATTAATAACGGCTTTGTGCCGGTGTTTTGCGGTTCGGCTTTAAAAAATAAAGGAGTGCAATTAGTCCTTGACGGAGTTATTGATTATTTGCCTTCGCCGCTTGATTTGGCGGAAATTAAGCCGATTAAAGGAATTAATTTGAAAACTTCCGAAGAAATTATTCGTCAGCCGAGCGACAGCGAATCATTTACCGCTTTGGCTTTTAAAATAGCGACCGATCCTTTTGTCGGAAATTTAACATATTTCAGGATTTATTCCGGCACTTTGAAAAAAGGCACTTATATTTTGAATTCAACCAAAGGTGATTCCGAAAGAATCGGCAGAATTGTGCGAATGCACGCGAATAAGCGAGAAGAAGTGGAAGAATGTTATGCCGGAGATATAGGGGCAATTGTGGGATTAAAAAACACTTCAACCGGAGACACATTATGCGATCCTTCCAATCCAATAGTTTTGGAAAAAATCATTTTCCCGGATCCGGTTATTTCCATTAGAATTGAGCCGAAAACTAAAGCTGACCAAGAGAAAATGGGTTTGGCGATGAGAAGATTGGCCGAAGAAGACCCAACTTTTCGAGTGGGCGGCGATCCGGAAACCGGAGAAACGATTATTTCCGGAATGGGCGAGCTTCATTTGGAAATTATTGTTGACAGGATGAAGCGGGAATTCGGCGTGGAAGCCAATGTTGGCAGGCCGCAAGTGGCTTATAAAGAAACTGTCAGAAGCGAAGCGGAAGCTGAAGGCAAATATATCAGGCAATCGGGCGGACGGGGACAATACGGCCATGTGTGGCTTAAAGTTAAAAATCTTGAAAGAGGGAAAGGATTTCTTTTTGTTGATAAAATTAAGGGAGGCGCAATTCCTTCTGAATTTATTCCGGCAGTTGAAAAAGGCATCAAAGAAGCTCTGGACAAAGGCGTTTTGGCCGGCTATCCTATAGTGGATGTTGAAGCAACACTTTTTGACGGGTCTTTCCATGAAGTTGATTCTTCGGAAGCGGCATTTAAGATTGCCGGTTCAATGGCTTTTCAGGAAGCGGTTAAAACAGCCAAGCCGGTTATTTTAGAGCCGATTATGAAAGTTCAAATAATCGTGCCGCCGGATTTTTTGGGCGATGCGACGGGCGACATGCAAAGCAAGCGCGGAAGAATTGAGGGCATGGGCGAGCGGGCGAATGTTCGAGTGATTGACGTGAAAGTGCCACTCTCGGAAATGTTCGGTTATGCGACAAAAATTCGTTCAATTACCCAAGGCAGAGGCTCATTTACCATGGAATTCAGCCATTATGAGGAAGTGCCGCAAAATATCGCGCAAATGATAATTGAGGGGAAAAAATAAATTTTTATGGATTATATCATTGACGTAAAAGGAAAAAAATTAGGAAGATTGGCTTCGGAAATAGCCGTAATTTTACAAGGCAAAAAAAATCCGAATTATGACAGAAAATCAGAAGGCGATGACAAGGTTATTGTAAAAAATATCAATGACTTGGAAATCAGTCCGAAAAAACAAATTCAGAAAATTTATTATAGGCATACTACTCAAATCGGCCATCTTAAAGAGCAAAGTTTGGGGATGCTGCTTGAGAAAAAAGGACCAGCCGGAGTTTTACGGAAGGTGGTCAGAGAAATGCTGCCGGAAAATAAATTGAGAATAAGAAGAATGAAAAAATTAATAATAGAATAAAAAGGCAATAAAAAAATGACTGGAAAAGCAACAACAAAAGAAAAATCCGTTAAAACGCCTTCAAAAAAGGAGCGTTATTTTGAAGCAGTTGGACGCAGAAAAACCGCAGTGGCAAGAGTCCGTCTTTTTACCAAAAAAGAAGGGATTGTAATTAATGAAAAAGCTCTCAAGGAATATTTTCCTATAAATAGATGGCAGCAAGAAGTTCTAGCGCCTTTGGATAAGATGAAAATTATGGATAAGCTTGGAGCTGTGGTTAAGGTTAAGGGAGGAGGATTATCTGCTCAAGCTGAAGCGATTCGCCACGGCATTTCCCGCGCGCTTATTGATTTTAATACGGATTTTAAAAAACGATTGCGCCGAGCCGGTTATTTAACGCGCGATTCTCGCATGGTTGAGCGCAAAAAATACGGAAAACATAAGGCCAGAAGAGGACATCAGTGGAGAAAGAGATAAGCGAGCTTGTTAGCTTTTTAGCTTATTAGCTTGTTAGTACCTTTTAGCCATATTTTTTAAAAACTTTGTTTTTTATTAAAAAAACTTTTTTAACTTTTTTAATTATTTTTCTTTTATTTCACGTTCTTGCCACGGTTTATTATTGGTATTGGAAATTCACCTGGCTTGATATTCCAATGCACTTTCTTGGCGGATTTTTGACAGCAATGCTTTTTGCTTATTTTATTTATCCGAAATTGCAGATTATAAATCATAAAACGCTGATTGCTTTTATCCTATTTATTTCGTTTTCCGCCTTAATCGGGATTTTTTGGGAATTTTACGAATTTTTTTATGATATTTTTATTTCATCCAGAGGATTTTCCGGGGTAATGCAATATGGCGCGGCTGACACAATAGCCGATCTTCTGATGGATTTGTCTGGAGCATTTGTATTTAGCGCGATTTTTATGCTGTCAAAAAAATATTTTTATAGTTCCCAAGAGTAAAGCTTATTTTCTTTAGTAAAATATAAAAAATTGTTTTTTAAATTGTAATAACTGCTCTGAAGTCCGATGAAAATAGAATATTGGTTTAGGGGAAGACGGTCATCAATTTCAATAAATTCAATATTGGAAAGATTATTTTCAAGATATTCTATAAAAAGATGAGAAGAATCTTTGTGCCAAAAGACGTTTTTAATTGATTCTTTGGTTTTAAGATTATAGCCGATAACATCATTGGTTTTCTTTTTAATATTTTGAACATCTTTGAAAAAAAGAACGTTAATTTTGCCGTCTTTGTCGAGGAAGGCTATTTTTTGTTCGTCGGGAGAAAATTGAAAATCTTTGGCATTGTGGGCGATTTTTTCAAAATTTTGATTTTGAAGATTAAATTCATAAATATCGTCAAAAGAATCTAAAATTGCTATTTTGGCGTTATTTTCGGAGGCGCCAATTTTAACAATTGAGGCGATATTTTCCGGCAATTTAAACGAATTTTCCGTTTTAAGCACAAAATTAAAATAGAACAATTCCAGAGTTTTGGCTGATTCTGCCGCGGTTTCTTTAATATAATAAAGCTGGGAATTTTTAATCGTCCAAGCGAGGATTTCGCTTTGTTTTTTGGGATTATTCGTAATTTGGATAACGGGCTCAAGCTTGAGGCGGTCAATGTTTAGGGAATAAATATTATCCGCTTCGATTATCAATTTACTTTGGTCAAACGGATGAAAAGCAACTTTTTTGATTTCAATATTTTTTTTAAAGTTTTCAAAAGAAGCGTTGACATTGAGAGCAGACTGGTTTTCGAGATTATAAAGGTAATACTTTTTTCCGTTTTTAACTATTATTTTTTTGGCATTGCTTAAGTCAATAATTTCCAAACCTTTAAGCGGAGCGGAAATAACCGGTTGCGGTTTTATTTTTTTTGGGATAAGAATGATGTCAATAATTTCGGAGACAAGCGATGGTTCAACTTTAATATCCTTGAAATAAGGATGATAATTTTCTTTTTCAATTTTAATCTGATAATTTTTGGAAACAAGGTTGGAAATCAAAGTGCCGCTTTGGATAAATCCGGATTTGTCGGGGAAAATTTTATTGTCTAATTTTATGGAAACGCCTTTCGGATTTGTTTCAATATAAATCGCTCCGGTTTTTTTAATAGAAAAATTATCAAAATTAAAGCGCCAACCGTTGGAATAAAGAATAACACCGATGCTTAAGGGGATAAATACGATAAAAAGCCCCAAAAACAGGAATCGGCGAGTTTTCAGAGTCATAATAAATAAGTATAAAGTAGAAAGGAATAAGTGGGAAGCGGAAGAAAAAGTGGTTTTCTTGACACCTTATAGCTGATATCTGATACTGAATTTATGAAATTTGTTGTTAGCGGTGGAAAAAAATTGGAAGGAGAGCTTGAACTTGGCGGTTCGAAGAACGCGGCGACTAAAATGATGGTGGCTTCGCTTTTGACTGACGAAGAATGTATCTTGGAAAATTTTCCGCAAATCGGAGATGTGAAAATAACAATGGAATTGTGCCAAGCAGTGGGGGGTGAAATAAAAAATGACGGAGAAAATTTAATTATTAAAACTCCTGATATTAAAAATTTTAAAGTTAATTCATTAACTCAAAAAAATAGGATTTCTATTTTAGCGATAGGGCCGTTGCTCGCCAGAGCGGGCAAGGCGGAAGTGCCTTTTGTTGGCGGAGATAAAATCGGGCCAAGGCCAGTGGATATGCATCTTAGCGCTTTAAGGTTATTGGGCGCTCAAATTGAAGTGGCGGACGATTCTTTTTTGGCTTTGGCGCCAAATGGGCTAAAAGGTTCAAAAATCAATTTGCGCTATCCAAGCATTGGCGCGACAGAAAACATTATTTTTGCCGCTGTTTTGGCAAAAGGAAGGACAACTATCAAAAATGCCGCGATAGAGCCGGAAGTCATAGATTTGATTAAAATGCTTCAGAACATGGGAGCAATTATCGGGCTGGGGGCGGACCGGACTATTTATATTGACGGCGTAAAGAAATTACACGGAATACGTCATAGGGTTTTACCAGACAGGAACGAAGCTGCTTCTTTCGCGTGCCTTGCGGCAGCTGGAAATAAGAATAAAATTAAAGTAAAGCGCGCGATTCACGACCATTTAATAACGTTTTTGAATGAATTTCGAAAGGTGGGCGGGGAATATCGGGTTGAGGATGACGGAATTGTTTTTTGGCGGGGCAATAAGCTTTCAGCCATTGAGCTTGAAACAGACACTCATCCGGGATTTATGACTGACTGGCAGCAGCCTTTTGTAATCTTATTGACTCAGGCGGACGGAATTTCCGTGATTCATGAAACAGTTTATGAAAACAGATTCGGCTATACCGAAGACTTGAATTTTATGGGCGCTAATATTAAAGTATTTTCAAAGTGCTTGGGAGAACTTCCCTGTCGTTTTAACAGTGAAGGGCATTATCACAGCGCTGTGATTTCCGGAGCAACTCCGCTTTCAGGGAAAAATTTGACGGTACTTGATTTGAGAGCGGGAATGGCTCATTTAATAGCGGCTTTAATCGCGCAGGGAGAATCCGTGATTGAAGGAGTTGAAGAAATTGACAGAGGTTATGAAAAAATTGACGAACGATTAAAAAAAATAGGAGCAGAAATTAAAAGAATATAGAATATAGAATATAGAATTTAGGCTTAAAAATCCTAAATTCTAAATACTAAATTCTAAATACTAAATTTGTTTACTCGAAAAATAGGCATAGATTTAGGAACAGCTAACACAATTGTTTTTTTGCCCGGCAAGGGTTTTATTATCAATGAGCCGACAATTGTTGCCTTAAGTATTCCAGATAATACTGTTTTAGCCGTTGGCAGAGAAGCAAAAGAAATGATTGGGCGGGCGCCGGACGACATCAAGCCCTACCGGCCGCTGAGGGAAGGGGTGATTGCCGATTATTATATTACCAAGGCAATGCTTAAATATTTTATCGCGAATGCCATTGGGTCTTTTAATATTATAAAGCCCGACGTGGTGATTTCGGCGCCGGCAGGAATTACTCAAACTGAAAGAAGAGCAATCATTAATGCGGCAAAAGAAGCCGGCGCCAAAGAAGCTTATATTGTGAGAGAGCCGATTTTGGCGGCTTTGGGGGCGGGCATTCCGATTAATGCGAGAAACGGCAGTATGATTGTCAATATCGGCGGAGGCACTTCGGAAGTGGCGATTATTTCTTTAGGCGGCATTGTTTCTTGGTCAAGCGTGAGAATAGCCGGAGATAAATTTGATTCTGCCATTATTGACTATATTAAAAAGAAGTATTCGATTGCGATTGGCGAACAAACTGCCGAGGCCATTAAAATAGAAATCGGTTCAGCAATGCCGACTAAAAATAAATTAACATATCAGGTGAGGGGAAGAGATTTAATATCCGGATTGCCAAAAGATATTATTTTCAGCTCCAATGAGGTGGCGGAAGCGATAAATCCTCATTTATTGGAAATTGCTTCAGCTATGCAGAAAGTTTTTAATGAAACTCCGCCGGAGCTTGTGGCAGATGTAATGGACAAAGGAATTATACTTTCCGGCGGCGGAGCGCAAATCGGCAATTTGTCGGAATTTTTTAAGAAGATTTTCGGAGTTAATACCTATGTTGCCGAAGATTCGCTTTTCTGCGTGGCCAAAGGCGCGGGATTAATTTTGACTCATTTAGACGTATATAAAAGGACTTTGTTGAATAAACGATAAATATTATTTTAGCCTGATAGCCTGATAGCTAACCAGCTTTCAAGCTAACAAGCTCTCAAGCTAATAAGCTATCAAGCTATAAAACTATCCAGCTAATAAGATAATGATTGGACACGAAGATAAAATAAAACTTTTCAAGCGATTGGCGGACAATGACAAATTATTCCATGCTTATTTGTTTTTTGGAGAGCAGCAAGTGGGAAAATTTATTTTTGCCAGACATTTGGCGAATTATTTAGAAAGAGGGTTATTTGAAGAACCGCATGGCATACTGGAAGAAGTTTTGATAATTTCACCGAATGAAAAAGGAACAATCGGCATAGACATGGCAAAAAATTTAACCAATTTTCTTTATCAAAAGCCGGTATTTTCAAAAAAGAGAACAGTGATTATCCGAGACGCGGAAAATTTGACCAATGAGGCCCAGAACGCGATTTTAAAAATCGTCGAGGAAAGTCCGAATTCGGCTTTGATAATTTTAATAGCGCAATCAGAAGATCTTTTACTTGCTCCCTTGGCTTCCCGCCTGCAAAAAATATATTTTTCAAGAGTAGCTTTGGAAGAAATATCCGAAAAGTTAAATAATTTTAAAATTGAAGGGAAAAAAGCTGATGCCAAGAAAATAAAATCAGCGGTTGAAGAATCTTTTGGCCGGCCGGGCCGGGCAATTGAAATAATTGGCGGCTTGAAATCTGATATTAAAAGTTTAAAATTAGACGATATTGTTGAAAATAACAGAATAGACGATTTTTTCGAATTTTTGATTATCAAATTAAGAAAAGGGAATTTTCGCGATATTGAAGCGATTAAAGAGGTTTTGAAGAGAATGTCTTTGATAAAAATGTTTAATGTCAATAAAAAGCTTCAATTAAAAACCTTGCAGAAATACATATAATTTTAATACTTTATAATCATGGCTGAATATGAAAAAAAACCGGTGGGAGTAGGAGGCGGCGCAATAATTGCGATAGCGGTTATTTGGGGATTTTTTTTGATTTTTCTTTACAATAATCTAACCAACGATTCGAATATTGGAGCTGTTTTCGCCAAAGATCCCTTATTCGGGTTAATTATTTCTTTTTTTAGGTGGCTGTGGTAATTAAAAATGGTTAAAGAATTGGAAAATAAAATAAGCGAATCAGTAAGACATTTTAAAGAAAGTTTGGCGGTAATTCGGAGCGGAAGGCCGTCGCCAAAATTACTTGAAGATATTCAAGCCGATTATTTCGGGCAAAAAATGCCGATAAAACAGCTTGGTTCTATTTCAATTGCGCCGCCGAGAGAAATTCAAGTTTCGGTCTGGGATAAGCAGGCGGTAGTGGCGGCTTCTAAAGCGATTGAAGCGGCGAATTTGGGAGTAAGCGTTAATATTGACGGCAATTTAATAAGAGTTAATTTGCCGGCGCTTTCGACTGAAAGGCGGCAAGAGCTTATTAAAGTGGCAAAAAAAGAAACCGAAGAAGCGCGCATAAAAATAAGGCATTTGCGCGACGAGGCGAATAAGAAAATCAGCAGTAAAGAAGAAGCCGGAGAAATAAGCGAAGACGACAAATTCAAATTTAAGGAAGAAATTCAGAAAGCGGTGGATAAAGCGAATAAGGAAATAGATGAGATATTGGCGAATAAAACAAAGGAGATAGAGGAATAAAGGGCTTTGTCTAAAATTTTAAGGCGAAGCCGCAGAAAATTTAGATAGAAAACCTTTACCCTGTTAAATAATTTTATCCAGTTAAATAATTTTGCCAAAGGCAAAATTGCCCGAAGAGCATTTAATAGGATAAAATTAAGATTTGAGGAACATAAAAAAGGACGAGTGGCATCAATAAAAGATAGAACTCGCCTCAAATCTTATTTAACAGGGTGCTCAATGTGATAGTAAAAATTTACTTCGCATTGGGCTCGTAAATTTTAAATCACATTGGCATGCTAATAGGAATAATTTTCGTCATAATTTTTTTGTCAATTTTAATTCTAGTCCATGAATTGGGGCATTTTTTGGCGGCGAAAAAATTTGGATTGTTGGTTGAGGAGTTTGGTTTTGGTTTGCCGCCGAAAATTTTCGCAAAAAAAATCGGCGAAACAGATTATAGTATTAATGCTTTGCCCTTTGGCGGTTTTGTGAAGATTTTCGGGGAAAATCGGGAAGAGAATGCTTCCATATCGCCGGAGCGAAATTTTTCCAATTTGAAAATTTGGAAGAGGGCGATTGTTTTGGCGGCTGGAGTCGGATTTAATTTTTTACTGGGCTGGCTGGCAATATCTTTGGTTTTTGCCATTGGCACGCCTTCAGTGGTGATAATTACGGAAATTAAGAAAAATAGTCCGGCGGAAGAAGTCGGATTATTGGCCGGCGACAGAATTGCTGAGTTTACAAACGTCAATGATTTTATTGATTTTGTAAACAGCCATCAGGGAGAGAAAATTAAGTTAAAAATTGAGCGCGAAGGGAAAACTTTGGAATTAGAAGCAATTCCGAGAAAAAATCCTCCAATAGGAGAAGGGTCATTGGGAGTCGGCTTGGTTGACGCCGGTCTGGAGAAGCAGAATATTTTTATGAGTTTTTGGGAGGGATTGAAAACTTCATTAAATTCGATAAAAACGATTTTTCTGGCAATTATTAATTTAATTGGCAAGGCGTTTGTCGGCAAGGCGAGTTTTGAACAGGTGACCGGGCCGATTGGCATTGTAAAAATTACAGCTCAAGCTTCTACTTTGGGTATCGTTTATTTACTCCAGCTTTTGGCTTTAATATCTTTGAATTTGGCAGTAATAAATATTTTGCCTTTTCCGGCTTTGGATGGAGGCAGATTGTTTTTTCTGCTGATTGAAAAAATAAAGGGATCTCCGCTTGATCAAAAATTCGAAAAAATTACCAATGCCGTTGGATTTGCCATTTTAATATTTTTGATGATTGTGATTACAATCAAAGACATTATTAAATTATGACGCTCTACGACCACAAAGATTTCAACATCAGGAAAACTTGGTTTTTATTTGCGGCGTTTTTAATAATTGTAATTGGTATTGGCTGGGTTTTTGGCCAGCTTTACAATAATCCTTCAATTTTATATTTTGCGGTGATTTTTTCTGTTTTGATGAATGTAATCGCTTATTGGTATTCTGACAAAATTGTTTTGAAAATGGCGCGGGCCGCGCCAATAGAGAAAAAAGATAATGCTGGACTTTATAATATTGTGGAAAATCTGGCAATTACCGCGGGTTTGCCAATGCCGAAAATTTATTTAGTGCGTGAGGCGCAGCCAAATGCGTTTGCTACGGGCAGAAACCCAGAGCATGCTGTTATTGCCGTAACTGAAGGGCTTTTGAAAAAATTAGAAAAAAATGAACTTGAGGGCGTAATTAGCCATGAATTGTCGCATATTGGCAATCGTGATATGCTTTTATCGACTGTGGTCGTGGTATTGGTTGGATTTATTTCTATTCTTTCCGATATATTTTTGAGGTCAAGTTTTTTTGGCGGATTTGGCCGAAGAAGAAACGAAAGGTCCGGCCAGTTGCAGGGAATATTGATGCTTGTGGGAATAATTTTGGCGATTATGGCACCGATTGCGGCAATACTGATGCAATTGGCAATTTCGCGTAAAAGGGAATTTTTAGCAGACGCCTCCGGCGCTTTGCTTACCAGATATCCGGAAGGATTGGCGCGGGCTTTAGAAAAAATTGCTTTAGATCCCACGCCAATGAGCGTGGCAAAAAATACAACCGCTCATCTTTGGCTGGATGATCCGTTTACGCACGGACTTGGAGGAAAAAAAGTTAGCTGGTTTCATCGGTTATTTACGACACATCCTCCGGTAGAAGAGCGAGTCGCGGCTTTAAAAGGATTGAAGATTGAATAGAAATTAGAAAATATAATCTATGTCTATTGGAAAACACTTACCGGAATTTTATAAGAAAGATATTAAAGAGGAAAGGAGGGATGAAATAATTGAAGCAGGGGAGGAATTTATAGCTAAAAATGAAAATGATCCTCATTTGGAATTTAAAGAAGGTGATTTGAAAAAAATTCCGCAAGAAGATTTAGAATTGGCAAAAAAATTTCAAGAGGATAAATTAACGGAAAAAGAAATTACCGAGCAATTGGAAAAAAAGAAGGATTTACTTCCGCAAAATAAGGATTATAATTTTTTGACGGCATTAAAAAATAAATTGCTTGTTAAAAAAGCTTGGGAGAAATTGAAAAATAAGAAAAAAGCGGCATAAAATTTTGGAGGGTTCGCCCCAAAGGGGCCCCTTAAGGGGCATAGCGGTCCCTGAAGCAGAGCAGAGCTTGCTATAGGGCAGACTAAGTGCGCTCGCTTGTTTCAGATTTTCTTAACGAGTAGAATGAATGAGTTTAGAAAATCGTAATCCCGCTTAAAGCGGTGGGGTGCGTGAGTGGTTTAAACGGCAGTCCTGGAAAGACTGTGTACCAGAAATGGTACCGTGGGTTCAAATCCAACCCCCACCGCTTTGTGCGGGAGAAAGTGGATATCGTTTTTATTACTCTCCGAAGCCGTCATTAAAAGATTACTACGACAAATGTATAAAATTCCAATAAAATTTGCGAAAGCAAAAAGAGCAACGAATGATACTGAGAAGTTTTATTATAATGCTGAAAAAAGCGTTGAGCTCAAGATATAAAACGATAAATGATTTGCTTGGATTGAATTATTACTTTGATCCAGAGAAGGATAGAGAATATATACAGGAAAAGAAAGAGTATGCCCAATCTTTATTAAGCAACATAGAAAAAATACTTAAATGATTGGGAAAAAAAGGAATTCAGCTATCTTTTTGCCTCTTTCGTTAAGATTTGCAAAAGAGTACCTCAAAGAGCTCTGTGAAATGCGAAATAGTTATGCAGAAGCTCAAATTTTAATGATAAGATAATTTAATAGTATATTAAATACTTAGATATATTAATCGTAATAAATACGATGAAAATAAATAAAAAAAAGTCAGCTTTCACGCTCTTAGAACTTTTGATTGTTATCGGTGTTTTGGCTATTATAGCCACTACTGTAGCTCTAACTCTTAATCCCGCCGAACTTCTAAGACA
>MGIQ01000001.1:40230-47814 GCA_001793825.1 Candidatus Wolfebacteria bacterium RIFCSPLOWO2_01_FULL_38_11 | reverse complement strand
CGGTAATTCTTGCTGAAAGAAAATAACGGTTGAGCCCTACGGCTCAACCGTTGTCTAATAGACATATTCGTAAACTAAAAGGCCATCTTTGTCATACAACCTCAAGCGGTCATGCTGTTTGTCTAAAATATTGGGCTGATTCATCCAGATTCGCCATTCGTTTGATAAAAAGTTGCTGTCAAATCTATGTTTATTAAAACAAGTCCCGTAACTGATTTTACTCAAATAGGCGCGGCAGGCATTGCCTTCGTCTGTGCCGGGAAAAGAATTATATTCGTTAGCGCTGGGAATCTCGCAACTGGACAGAGACATAATATAGGTCTGACAATCGCCGGACAGGTTGGCAATTTCAGATTTTAAATCATAAACTGGAGGACAGCTTTTTGACAAGGAAGGATTAAAATCATAAGTGCTCTCCAAATAGCCAAGGCATTTATTAATTCTAAGATTAATTCCGATAGCGCTTTTATTGGTGTAAATATTTACAGATTGGCCGGAAGAAAGATAAATATCCGACTGAACCGAACTGTTTGGATAATATACTTCAACTGCTTGGGAAATTGTCATTTCGCCTTTATTACTTTTTATTTTCCAATTTGTGATATTTATCGGGGAATCTTTTGATGATAAAGACGAAGAAAGTCCGATTTTTGAAGGATAATTTAGAGAAGAAGAATAAGAATGGGAAGAAATCCTGACTTTTTTATAATAAGGAGAGAGTTGGCTGCGAGTAAATCCTGCTGGAATTTCAGAATCTTTAATATCGGGCAGATAAGTTGTAGTGGCAACAACTGTCGGGGTTGCTGGGGCTGTTGGGGTTGTGACTTTTTTAGGCGTTGTAGAAATAGATGTTTTTTTAGGAGCTGATAATTCAAATTCCGGCCTTTTAATAAACTTATCAATTCTTTCCCCTAAATCCGGATACTCGACAGCAACATAAATGCCAAAACCGGCTAACACTATCAATATGGTAACTACTTTGAAAAAAAGCATTTTAGATAACGATATTAATTAATTTTTCCGGCACAAAAATTATTTTTTTAACGGTTTTGCCGCCAATAAAATTTTTGATTTTCTCCTGATTAAGGGCGATATTTTCCGCTTCTTTTTGGGAAATCCCCGATTCTACTGAAATTTTATCCCTTAATTTTCCGTTTATCTGAATTATTAATTCAAAATTTTCCTTTTTAATCAGTTTAGGATTATATTCCGGCCATTTTTCCAAATGAATGTTTTTTTTATTACCTAAATTACTCCAAATTTCTTCGGACAAGTGAGGCGCGAATGGGCTTAATAACTTTAGAAACAATTGATAATTGACAATTGACAATTGACTTTGTTTTTCTATTTCATTTAACAAAATCATCAATGCCGAAATCGCGGTGTTAAATCTGAAATTTTCAATGTCTTCGGAAACTTTTTTAATGGCTTGATGTAAAAGCACCTCTAAATTTTTATTGGAAATTTTACCGGATGAAATTTTTGACTTTAATTTATAAGCTCTTTCCAAAAATCTTCTAATTCCCAGCATTCCGCCGGGGTTCCACGGCCCGCCTTGTTCATAAGGCCCGGCAAAAGCCAAATACATTCTTACGGTATCGGCTCCAAATTTTTTAACTTCTTTATCTGGATCAACAACATTGCCTCGCGATTTTGACATTTTTTGGCCGTCAGTTCCCAAAATAATACCATGATTTTTTCTGCCGATAAACGGTTCGTTAAAATGAACAAGCTTTAAATCATATAGAACTTTGGTGAAAAATCGGGAATACAAAAGATGCATTGTGTTATGTTCCGCGCCGCCGATATACATCGGCACGGGCAGCCATAATTTCATTTTCTTTTTATCGGCAAAAACTTTCTTGTTTTTCGGGTCAGTATAGCGCATAAAATACCAGGAGGAATCAACAAAAGTGTCCATGGTATCTGTTTCTCTTTGCGCCGGATTCTTGCATTTCGGACATTTTACATTAACCCAATTTTTAGCTTTAGCCAAAGGAGATTTTCCCTCTTCAGTCGGCAAAAAATCTTTAAGAGGCGGAAGTTTTATTGGCAAATCTTTTTCCGGCACTGGCACATATCCGCAATTGTCGCATTTGATTATTGGTATTGGCACACCCCAATATCTTTGGCGCGAAAGAACCCAATCATGAAGCTTGAATATTTTTTTAGAATTTCCAAAATTATTTTTTTTGAGCCATTGAACCATTTTTACGCGAGCTTCAGATGATTTTAAGTTGGTAAACTGACCAGAATCAACAAGCGCGCCATCGTCCGCATAAGCCGTTTCATCACCCTTTAATCTTTTTTCCCATATATCCATTTCCGCGTGAACCATTGTATTATAATTTAATTTATGCTCACCAATCCACATTATTTCATGCGACTCCTCCCATTCTTTATCAATTTCAGATTTTTCTTCATTAATAAGATCAAATAAAACCGCGGTCGTATGGGCAATCATATTTTCATCTTTATGCTTGGCAAAATATTCGGCGCGAACTTTTCCTCCCAAAACTTTAATTAATTTAAGATTTTTGTATCCTGTTTCTTCTTCCACTTCTCTGCGCGCGGCTGAAACTACATCTTCATTTTCTTCAATTCCTCCCATTGGAAAAGTTGTCCATAAAAATTTCTTGGACTTTAAACATAAAAATTTATTATTTTGGGGATTTCTGACAATCGCATGGACATTTCTCCTTTCCACTGTTTTTTTGCCGGGGACGGGCGGATTTTTTTTATCAATTACATCTGGGATAATAACTTCTTTTATCGGCAAATTGTATTTTTTCGCGAATTCAAAATCGCGCTCGTCGTGAGCCGGCACAGCCATGACTGCGCCAGTGCCGTAATGGCCTAAAACATAATCAGCCACAAAAATCGGCACCTCTTCTTTATCAAAAGGATTTATCGCCTTAATACCTTCTAATTTGACACCGGTTTTTTCTTTGTCAATTTCCAATCTTTGAAGTTCGGTTTTCTTTTTGGTTTGATTTATATAATTTTCAACTTCCCCTGAATTCTGAATTTTAAATTCTGAATTCTGAATTAGCGCGCTAACGCGCTCCGGCGCCAAAACTAAATAAGTGCAGCCGAAAATAGTGTCTAGCCGAGTGGTAAAAACTTCAATTGAAGGACATTTAACATTTAACATTTGACATTTGACATCAAACTTAACAATTACTCCTTCAGAACGACCGATCCAATTTTTTTGCGCCAATTTAGTTGTTTGAGGCCAATCCAAATCTTTAATATCATCAATCAATCTATCGGCATAATCGGTAATTCTAAACATCCATTGTTCAAATTCTTTTTGAATAACTTCACTATCACATCTTTCGCACAAGCCGGCGATTACTTGCTCATTGGCTAAAACTGTTTTGCAATTCGGACACCAATTAACCATTGTCTTGGCGCGATAAGCCAAACCTTTTTGATACATTTTCAAAAAAATCCATTGAGTCCATTTATAATATTGATGGTCTATAGTGGAGATGACTCGCGACCAATCAAAAGAAGCGCCCATGCTTTTTAATTGCTTGGTCATAAATTTAATATTATTTTCCGTCCAAACAGCCGGATTTATTTTCCTTTTGATAGCGGCGTTTTCTGCTGGGAGCCCGAAAGCGTCAAAGCCAATCGGATACATGACATTATTGCCCTTCATTTTCAGATAACGCGCCAAAATATCCGGTACTGCATAAGCATACCAGTGACCGATGTGAAGATCACCCGAAGGATAGGGAAACTCCACCAAAAGCATAAAATTTTTTTTGCTTTTGGTTTTATCTATTGTTTTATAATTTTTTTTCGTTTCCCAAATTTTTTGCCATTTTTTATCTATTTTACCGAAGTTCATAATCTACTTAAATCTCTTATTTTAAAGCTAATACTGAATTCAACGCCTTTTATTGTTGAAATTATTTTATTAATAGGCATTTCAATATTCTCAGCGTCTAAATTATCGCTTATTTTTTCTTTGAATTCCAAGGCGGTTTCTTCACTTGATGCCAAAGCGTTAATTAAAATCGGAGTGTTAAATGACTGAAAAAAGATTCTTGTGATGGAAATATTGCTTCCGGCAAACTCTTTTATCTTTCCAAAAAACAGAGACCATTTCAAGCGCTCCTGATAAGCCAAAGAAACAAGCTGGATTTTTTTATTGATTTCTTCAACTTCGCTGCGAAGTCTTGATATTTCAGCTACATTCCCTTGATTATTTAAGCGAAAAGCGGACAGCTTTTCATCCAAGGAATTAGCAAGGTTTATCAAAAAAGCATTTATTCCCAAAAAAGTTATAAATAAAACCAGCAAGCTGGAAATAATAATATTGCGCCATATTTTTATAAACCAGATTATTTTTTCCCTGTAAAATTCTTTTTCCGTTCCGATGCTGGCTACGCTGATAATATTATCTTCGGAACGCGGCATTGTCCCTCTCAAAGCCGAACCCAGCGCAGAAAACCATTGGGAAGAGACATCTTTATATTTTTGAATCAATAATGGTTTAATTTTAAACGGAAAATTTTCAGAAATTGTTTTCGAAATCTCGCCCTCAAGTCCATAAGACAAAAAATAAAAATCCGTTATTTGCCCTCCCCAATGAGTTGAATAAAAACTGGAAACTTTTTTTATTTCTTCAATTATTATTTTTTTAAAAGAATCAAAAGCAATACGGCGCTGGTCGGCGTAAATCGACTGCCAAGAAACAAAATGATTGAAATACAAATTGCCGTTTCTTGCCAAATTAAAACTTAAACCATTCGGGCCGATATAGAGCAAAATAAACGGATTTTTCAAATCAACATCCATCCCGAGTTTTGCCGCAGACCTTAATAAGGCTAGGCCGCTAAATTCGATTGCCGCGGCAATAAAACCGGCTTTCCTTAAACATTCTTCAAAAACATCGATAATTTCTTTTGAAGCAAATGACCCTAAAATTTCAAGCTGATTTCCTTCTTGAGGATGATTAGCGTCTATTATTTGCCAATCGGAATAAGCTGATTCGAAATTTATGGGAGAAATCATCTGCAAATTAAGCTTGGCGGCTTCTTCCAAACTGGTGTTAGAAATATTCGGCAGATTAAAAAACTGGGAATAAATGTTGTTGTCAGGAATATTAACAATAATATTAATCTTTTTTTTGCCGGAATTGGTGATTTTTTTATGAAGTTCTGAAAGAGAGGCAATAAATTTATCGCGGTCAATAATTTTTCCGTCCTTAACAATGCCGTTTTCCAATTTTAACGAATGAAAAACCGGATTATAAAATTTAAATTCGCAGAATTTCAAATCAACATCGGTTATTTCCAGTGAACCTACTTGGGGCTGCGGATTTAGAATGCTTAGAACTTTCTTAAATTTCATAGATAGATTATAAAGAAACTTCTTTAATATATTCTATTTTTACCTCTCCGGTAATGGAATCGGTTGCGATTAGGGCATTAACTTTGCGCCGTTTATTAAGAGCTGAACCGATTGAATAAATCGTATGCTTGCCGGTTCCGCCGCAGGAGACAATATCTTTACAGATAAAAAATTCAACAGAAGAACGATCTCCAACGGATAAAGTTGAAGAGGAAATGCTGTTATAATCTTTGTCTCTGACAATTTTCAATACTCCTTCTTCAATCCCGCTATTTGCGGCAGCCAGCGCTTCTTCCGATAATTTGGCGCCTAAACTTCCCTGGCTTAAAAAAAGAGCAATCAGGACACCAGTAATTCCAATCTCAACCGCAATACCTCCAAATAAAAGTATGGTTGGCAGAACAGCGGCGCCTTTTTCCCTTTTATTTTCTTTCTTTAAAAATGACGACAAAATCGGAAAAAATACGGAATTTATTTTTTTACCAATCATTTTAATTGAGCTGATGAGGGTGTTTGTTGTTCTTGCGGATTTTTCAAGAATTGCAAAACTTGGCTGTTTTCGCTCAACTTCGCCTTCCAAATAATATTTTCTTTGTTTAGATAAATTTTATCTTCGGGGCCATAGAAAGCATTGCTGAATTTCGACAAGCTTAAAGGATTTTCTTTATCTTCAATATTTTGCTTTAAGAAATAAACATCGGAAAGAAAAAATCGGGGGAAAAAATGCATTTGACCAAAATAAAGATCGCCGGTATCCAGATAAACCGCATAATACGGTTTTTCAAATCCTTTTTTTTGCCAATAAATTACTCCTATTAAAGCGACTGCTAAAATAATTGCGGATGACAATAAGGTTTTATTTATTTTATTCATTTTAATTTTTTAGAAGTTTTTAATTAAGGCGACCAATTAATTATTATATCATTAACCACGGGAGTGCTGCCGTTGTTTAAGATAGATACCTTATATTTAAAATATCTCTGATTATTATGATACGCCAAATTTATCTTATTGGGAATATCGGAACCAGCGCTGTAGAAAGTTGAAATCGTGCCATCCGGCCCTTTATAATCCCACGGGCCGTTAGAATTATTAGAAGAGGCAATTTGAAACTTGACATTGCCATTATTAAGAGTCCCCTGCCACATTATTGAATTAACCGCGCTGATTGAATTAGAGTCAAAAATACTTGACTCTAATTCGCCGCTACTGCCGATCGGCGCTGACGTTTCCAGCGAACCGGGATTACTATAAGACATGGAATTTGAACTGTTAAATTTATTATTAACTATCGCGCCAAAAGTAGTTGTTGAAAAATAAATTTGGCCGGGGCCGCCTGACCAATCTGATTGATTTAATATTAAATTGCGATGCCGCGTAATGTACTTAGTTTTAGAAAGCGACGAATTATTTTGCCATTCGACATTAATTGTAATTTTTTGAGTTGAAGGGTCTTCGGCAATGTCATTGCTTCCACCGGGAAAATTTATCGGGCAATTTAAAGGACTGCCGGAAGTAATATCGCCGACTCCGCAGGAAGTTCGATTGACGTTTTCAATAAAAAAATAACGGGTAAAACTCCGGCCATCAGCAGACAATCCCTCTGAGCCAGTCATAATTTTTTTGACAAAGGCAGTGGGATTTAAATTAATATAACTGCTACCGCCAACGTCTAAAATCCGAACAGGTGTTAATGCCCCATTTGTTGTGCCATCACCCAATTGCCCATTGCCATTTCCCCCCCAGCAATAAGCCAAGCCGCTGGTTATAATGGCGCAAGTATGAAAGGCGCCGCCGCTAATCTGGGAAACATTGGCTAAATTGCCAACTCCGCCAACGCCTAAAACTTGAACTGGGGTTAATTTGTCTATTATTGAATTATCGCCAAGCTGGCCAGCGGCATTTGATCCCCAGCAATAAGCTGAGCCGCTCGTGGTAATAGCACAAGAGTAGGAAATTCCAGCAACATTAATAATTCGGGAAATGCCGACTAAATTTAAAACCTGAACAGGCGTTAATTTATCTACTGTTGAATTATCACCCAATTGGCCAAAGCCATTAAATCCCCAACAATAAGCCAAGCCGTCAGTTTTAACCGCGCAAGTGTGATTTATTCCAGTAGTAATCTGGGAAACATTGGCTAAATTGCCAGCTCCGCCAACGCCTTTGACTTGAACCGGAGTATATCTATTTATTGTTGAATTATCGCCAAGCTGG
>MGIQ01000001.1:0-40188 GCA_001793825.1 Candidatus Wolfebacteria bacterium RIFCSPLOWO2_01_FULL_38_11 | reverse complement strand
CTTTGACTTGAACCGGAGTATATCTATTTATTGTTGAATTATCGCCAAGCTGGCCAAAGCCATTATATCCCCAGCAATAAGCTGAGCCATTAGCTGTAATGGCGCAAGTGTGATTGCCGCCACTGGTAATCTGGGAAACATTGGCTAAATTGCCAGCTCCGCCAACGCCTAAAACTTGAACTGGGGTTAATTTGTCTATTATTGAATTATCGCCAAGCTGGCCAAAGCCATTTGATCCCCAGCAATAAGCGGTTTTATCAGTTTTAAGTCCGCAAGTATGCCAAGCGCCGCCGCTAATCTGGGAAAGATAAAGATTTTTTATACTATAAAGATAACTACTTCCTTTATTTAAACCATAAATATTATCCCAAGCCGATTCACTGAGCGCCGAAATATTATCAAGATATTCCTGAGCCAGCGAAACAGCAACTTGTGTCGCGCGAGTATCGGAATTTACCCTTAAAATCAGAACAACTGCTACGGTCGCGACACCCAGCAAAATTCCACCAATTGTGATAGCAACAATAAGTTCTATTAAGGATTGGCCGGCTTTATGATGATTATTTATATTTTTAGTATTCAATTTGACCATTAGCTTTTATATTAATTGTTTTGGTTTCCGAAGGATTGTTTTTTAAAGAAATGATAATAACATCAGAACCGCTGCCGGAGGGAAAACCGGATAGAACGGAAAATGAAATATTTTTACTTGAGCCAGAAGAAGGATCGTCAAATTTTACTGTTTCTCTTAAATTAATATGAGAAACAACATTGGCGGAAGAATAGATTGATTCTTTATAAATCTCGTAAAATCCTTTATTGCTTGGAGGATTTTCAAAATGAACGCTCCACTCGCTGCCTTTTTCCTGAGTCATAGAATTGCTCTGGGCATTGCGCAGAGCGGCGACAATTTCATTAACAGATAAATTTAAGTCGTTTCGGCTGCCAAAATTAAGATTGGCAAAGCCAAATCCGATTAAGACGCCAATAATTGCCATAACAATTAAAATTTCAATAATGGTAAATGCTTTCATGATTATTAGTCAACAAACCAATTAAGCTATTTAGAAATTTCCGACCAGCTGGTAAATCGGCACGATAATTGAAAGGGCAATAGCTCCGACAACCAAGCCGATCAATAAAAGCAAAACCGGTTCCAAAAAAGAAACTAATGATTTAATGGAAGATTCTATTTCTGATTCATAAAAATCAGCCAAGGTCATCAGCATTTTTTCAACATGGCCGGCTTTTTCCGAGATGGCCATCAAATTGACAACCACGCGGGGAAAAGCAGTCTCCCGACGAAAAGCTTCACCAATAGTCAACCCCCTCATAATGCCTTCCCGGGAAATTCTCATTAAAGATGATTTTAATTCTTCAGAACCAATGGCATCAGCTGTAATTTCCAAAGCTTCTAGAATCGGCAAACCGGCAGAAAGTAAAGCGGAAAACGTGGAAGCAAAACGCTGAAGAGCAATCTTTTTCAAAACACCGCCAACAGCCGGAACTTTAACAATAAATTGGTAAAATATTTTCCGGCCAACCATAGTTTTAGAAAATAAAAGCCAACTGCCGACTATTATTGTTACCAAACTAATCGCAATGACTAAAACATATTTTCCGATAAAAAGTCCGATAGTAAAAACAATTTTTGAAAACATAGGCGGCTCAAATCCGCTGGAAGAAAAAACGCCGGCAATTTTCGGCAAGGCAAAACTAACCAAAAGAAAAAGAATGATAAACGAGGCGATTAAAAGCAACATCGGATAAGTAAGCGCGGCTTTTATTTTATTTCTTAAATCCTGCTCCCGCTGTAAAGATGTGCTTAACTGGTTTAAAATCTGTTCCAAATTTCCCGAAGTTTCCCCAGCTTTTATTAAATTAACAAAAACCGGAGAAAAAAACTTGGGGTACCGGAGAAAAGTTGAATAAAAAGGCTGGCCTTTTTCAATGCCAAGACGGATTTCTATTAAAAGGGCTTTAAGCGCCGGCTTGTCAAAATCAGCAATTAAAATATCAATGGCTCTTAAAAGATCTGTTCCGACTTTAAGCATTAAGGAAAGATATTTTGTCAAAAAAACCCTATCAACAACCGTAATTGACCGCTTAAATATCTGGAAGCCCATTTCTTTTTCAGCGCTTTTTAAAACTTTTAAAGAAATCGGCTTTAATCCCTGGCTGGCAAGATGTTTTAAAACTTCAGCCGGATTTTCCGCTTCATAATTTCCTTCGATTATTTTTCCATTTGATTGGAGCGCGGTATATTGAAAACGCATGTTATTCTCTTATTACGCGAAGGACTTCTTCAATTGTGGTAACTCCCAATTCCGCCTTACGAAGGCCATCTTCAAACATTGTAACCATTCCCTTGCCTTTTGCCAATGAAATAATAACATCAAGCGAAAAATTGGGATTAATAATTTCTTTTCTCACTTCCTCCCCAACATCCAAAATCTCAAAAATTCCAAGACGGCCGGAATAACCGCTATTATTGCAATTAATGCAGCCCCGACCGCGATAAAGAGTTTTAGACGGCTTAATGTCGGCGGAGATATTTAATTCTTTTAATTGCCTTTTTAAGGATGTTATCAAATCGTTAGAAGGAATATACGACTCTATGCAATGGAGACAAATTTTTCTAACCAATCTTTGAGCAAGGACTAAATTTAAGACAGCGGCCACCAAAAAAGGAGCGATTTTCATATCAACCAAGCGGGGAATAGCCGTGACCGCGTCGTTGGTGTGCAAGCTGGAGAGCAAAAGGTGACCGGTTAAAGCCGAATGAACTCCGATTTCAGCGGTTTCTTCGTCGCGAATTTCACCGACCATAATAATGTTCGGGTCTTGCCTTAAAATCGCCCGCAGACCATTGGCAAAAGTGATTCCGGCCAAAGGATTGATTTGAGTTTGGTTGATATATTTCATATCGTATTCAATCGGATCTTCAACTGTGACGATATTTACTTCCGGCCGGTTTAAAATATTTAAAATTGAATAAAGAGTGGTGGTTTTTCCGGAACCAGTCGGACCGGTAATCAAAATCATGCCGTAAGTTTTTTTAATATTTTCCCTGATAACGCGCTCCATTGATTCAATCATTCCCAGTTCTCTTAACGATAGCGGTTTTTGAGTTGAGGGCAAAAGACGCATTTCTATTTTCTCTCCGTAAAAAGTCGGAATGGTGGAAACTCTGATATCAATCAAATCAAGACCGACTTTATAACGAAAACGACCGTCTTGAGGTTTTTGATGTTCATCAATTTTTAATCCGGAAAGGAGTTTGGTTCTCGCGGCAATCGGCGAATGAACTTCTTTGGGAATTTTCACGATTTCCTGAAGCACGCCGTCTATCCTAAATCTTACTAAGATACCATCGTCAAAAATTTCGATGTGAATATCAGAAGCCCGCAAGGAGATGGCATAAGAAATTAAATTATCAATTAAAGCGACAATCGGCACGGCTTGAGCCGATTCTTCAACTGTTTTCGCCTTCTGAACAAGAGACGCTTTAATATTTTCTTCGATGAGCTTTTTGAAATCCTGCGCAAATTGCCGGCCATAGATGGCAAAACCTTTATCAAGGTCATCACCAGTTGCCAAATACGGCTTGATATTCGCGTTAAGATGATTTTTAAGAAACTCTATTATGGTCAAATCAGTCGGATCTTCCATAGCCACACTAAATGTTCCGTTTTCCTCGTCAAAAATAATAACTCTTTTCTGGCGGGCCAAATTTTCGGAAAGCCGGCGCAATGATTCTTCTTTTATCTCGCGGCTGACTAAATTTGATCTTTCAACTCCATAATATTTGGAAAAAAGATTATATAAATAATCATTGGTGATTATGCCCCGGGAAATTAAGACGTCGTTTATGTTTTGTCCCATGCGTTCCGTTTCTATCATTAAATTATCAAAATCGGCGTTAGAGATCAGCCCTTCTTCAGTTAATAATTCTTTAATTTTCTGAGGAGGAATTTTAATCATGTGCAGAGTCCCCAATTGCAAGCAGGACACTTGGTGCAACCTTCCTGTTTAATAACAGCTGTGCCGCAAGAGGGGCAATTTTTCAAAGAATTTTTATTGATGTCTTTTTCATTTTGAGCCGGAGACAATCCAAGACCGCTGTCAATAATAGGAATATTGGCAGAGGCTTCGGAATAAACCGCCAGGCCTTTAGCTTTTTCATCTTTAATCATTGACAGCTTTGGAACTTCTTTGTGATGTTTTTTCTTGGTACTGCCTCCGATTAAAACCTGCTGAGTCAATGATTTATCCCGATAGACAGTAACGCCTTTGCATCCAAGTTCATAAGCCAATAAATAAACTTTTTTAATGTCTTCGGCCGTGGCTTCAGATGGAAAATTATTGGTTTTGGAAATAGAAGAATCAGTCCACTTTTGAAAAGCGCCCAAAACTTTAACGTGATCGACAGGAGAAATATCCATGGCGGTCACAAAAATTTTTTTGATATTTTGGGGAATATAGGAAATATTTTTAACGCTTCCGTTTAAGACAGCGGCATCTTTGATTAAATCCTCGTCCATTAATCCTTCTTTTCTCATTCTTTCTTCAAAAACCGGATCAACATAATAAAATTTTCCAATGGCAACGCTTTTTTCGAAAACAAGGCTGTAGACCGGTTCAATTCCGGAAGAACATCCGGCAATCATGGAAATTGAGCCAGTTGGCGCAATAACAGTGGTAAAAGCGTTTCTAATTCCGTATTTTTTTACCTTATTAGCCAATTCCTTCCAATCAAAATGCCAGGATTTTTTGTCTTTAAAACCGGAAAACGGGAGCTTGCCTTCTTTATAAAAAGATTTGTCAAAATAAGGCATGCGGCCGCGTTCCTTAGAAAGTTCAATAGACTGGATTTTGGAATGGTAATTGACAAATTCCATTAATTTTTCCATGAAAACCAATCCTTCTTTGGAATTATAAGAAATTTCCAATTCGTAGAGCGCGTCGCCAATGCCCATAACGCCCAAACCGAGTTTTCTGGTATTTAAAGACATTTCTTCAATTTCAGAAAGCGGATATTTGTTAATGTCAACAACATTGTCCAAAAATTTGGTTACTGTTTTTATATCGTTTTCCAAGCGCTGCCAATCAAGATGAGGCTTTTTATCTCCGTTTTTCTTCAAATAAGACCAAATGTTAAGCGAGCCTAAATTACAGCTCTCATAAGGATAAAGCAAAACTTCTCCGCAAGGATTGGTGCATTCAATCGGGCCCAATGATTTAGCGAAAGGGTTATATTCATTAATGCGGTCGTGAAAAAGAATACCCGGCTCGGCTGATTCCCAAACTTGATAAGTAATAATGTCAAAAAGCTGATTGGCGTCAATTTCTTTGACAACCTTTCCATTTCTGGGATTTATCAGTTGATAAGGTTTGTTTTCTTTAATTGATGACCAGAATTCGGATTTGACCATTATGGAAATATTAAAATTCCTTAAAGCTTTGTTGCCTTCTTTGGCTTTAACAAATCTTTCAATATCAGGATGATCTGAGTTTAAAATACCCATATTAGCGCCGCGCCGAATTCCTCCCTGCTTAATGACGTCGGTCATATTATCAAACATCGACATAAAACTAATCGGCCCTGACGACAGACCGCCGGTAGTTTTGACAAAATCTCCTTCCGGCCGAAGATGGGAAAAATTATAGCCAACGCCGCCTCCGGATTTAAAAATTATCGCCGCGGCTTTCAAAGAATCCATTATTTTATTAATTGAATCTTCAACGCCAAGCACAAAACAAGCCGAACCCATGCCGAAATAATTTCCGAAATTGGCCAAAGCCGGAGTATTGGGCATAAAATGACGCTCTACCATTAAATTGTAATATTGGGTTATTTCTTCTTCATATTTGTCAAAATAGCCATCTTTAATAAGATTGAGAAATTTAGACCAGGAAATTTTTATTTTTTTCTCTTTAGCTAAACGGTCATAAAGCCTTTTGGCTCCCTCCAAATGAAATTGATTAAGTTTGTATTTGCCAATGGAAAATTTACCTTCAAATTTTTCCGGTTCGAATTCTTCTATGCGGCGTTCAGAAGCACCGCCTCGCTTCTGATAAACTTTAGAGTCGTAAAAGAGCGAAGGAATAGTTGTATGAACAGCCACTCTTTGAAAAAGCTGTTTTGGAGATTCAATTATTTGTCCTTCCTCGCTTTTTCTTAAATAACGGGAAGCTAAAACTCTTAAAGCGTTAATGTCGAATTTTTTATCAACTTCATCTATTTCTTCCCTATTAAGAACCTGCTCTTTCTCATAACGAATTTCCGCGCGATGTTGGCGGTATAAAATATAAGCTTTTGCTATTCTCGGACGATTGGATTCAATCAATACCGCTTCCACAACATCTTGAACTTCTTCAACGGTTGGAACTGCTCCTTTCTTAAGCCTTTTCTTTATCCGGCCGACAATTTCTTTTGTTAAATTATTGGACAACTGCCAATTCGGTTCGCCAACCGCCACAGAAGCTTTATAGATGGCATTCACAACTTTTTCCATCTTGAAAGGCACAATTTGACCGTTTCTCTTTTTAATGGTTCTAAACATGATAATTTAACGACGCCAATCTGCGAATACACGCGAATAATACGAATTCATTGTTAATGATTCGTGTATATTCGCATATTAGTGTCGCTTGTTCCCTTTTTTTCTTAAAAACGCAGGGATATCCCAGATATCTTCTACTTTTGTTTCTTTATCTTCTTTTTTATCTTTTTCGCCGTGCTTAGCTGATTTTGAAGATGCCGGCTCTTTTGATTCTTCAGAAAAACGGCCAAGTTCGGAGATAAACAAATTAGGCAAAGATGTTGAATCTCTTTTTAAATCATTGCCAAATCCCGTGGCTACCAATGTTATCTTTAATTCTCCTTTTTTCAATTTCCGGTCATGGTGAGCGCCAAAAATTATTCTGGCGGAAGGGTTAACTTGTTCGGAAATCATTTTGGCAATATCGTTTATCTCACTCATTTTCAAATCGCGATGTCCAGAGATGGAAAAGAGCACTCTTTTGGCGCCGCTGATGGAAATATCTAAAAGAGGAGAATTGGTGGCTTGGTTAGCGGCATTAAGTGCCCGATCATTCCCAGAAGCAACTCCATTGGCAATAATGGCTAATCCGGCATTCTGAACTATTGATTTAACATCGGCAAAATCAATATTAATTATACCCGGAGTGGAGATTAATTCAGCAATGCCTAAAACAGCATTTTTTAATATTTCATCAATCTCTTCAAAAGCTTTAAGCAACGAGGTGTTTTTATTGATTATGGAGAAAATGCGGTCATTGGGAATAGTGATTAAAGTGTCAACTTTGTCTTTTATCCTAGACATTCCTTCTTCGGCAATTCTCATTCTTTCATACCCTTCAAAAACAAAAGGTTTGGTAACAACCGCGAGCGTGAGAATATTCATTTCTCTGGCAATTTCGGCGATGACCGGCAGAGCTCCGGTGCCTGTGCCGCCGCCAAAACCAGCAGTCAAAAAAATCATATCCGCGCCTTCAAGCGCCTGCGCGATTTCCGATTGACTTTCTTCGGCAGCCCGGCGGCCAAGTTCCGGATCCATGCCAGTGCCCATTCCTTTGGTAAGATTCCGGCCGATACAAATTTTTTTTCTGGCGGAACAATAATTTAAATCCTGAATGTCGGTATTAATCGCAATGAGTTCAACTCCTTTAATAGAGTCATTGCTCATTCTGGTGACGGCATTTCCGCCGGAGCCGCCAACGCCAACAACTTTTATTCTGGGTAAAAAATTCTCCGCTGCTTTTTGTCTTGGCTTTGGAGATTTTGTTTTTACTTTAGAAATTCTTTTTATTTTTTTTGCTTTTGGCCGCCTCTTTTTCATTTTTATAATTAATTTTGAAGCGCGTCTTTAATTTTGCTGACAATATTATTTAGATCGTCTGATTTATGAAAATAACCGGAAGCGCCGATTGATTTCGCAAAATGATTGTCAACAGCAGTGCCGGAAACGGTTTCACCGAGGTTAGTTAAAAATATAACTTTCGGCATTTTGCTCCCAAAATCTTTTTTAAGGTATTCAAAAAACTGAAAGCCGTCCATTTCAGGCATGGAAATGTCTAAAAGAATCAAATCGGGATTCTCTCCGACAATATCTTTTAAAGCTTCTTTGGAGCTGGAAAAACTTTTTGTTTCAAATCCGGCATTGTTTAGGGCAGTTGAAAAAATACTCAAGAAGGACACTTCATCGTCAATAATTACAACTTTCGGTTTTAAATTTTCTTTTTTGGATTTAAAAAACATTTTATTTTAAGCTTAAAATTTAAATATATGATAGGGCAAATACGATTGGTTTGCAAACCAAGCTTTATACCATAATTATACAAATCCCGTTAAAAAATAAATAGCCCTTAAGGGGCTGGCAAGGACATTTTAGAGAAGTCTGGCGATTTCCGACATTATTGTTTGCACGCCTTTTTCTAAGTCTGAATCAAGCGAATAAATCGGCTTGCCAATCCTTATTTTAAGCCGATTTTTACTAAAAAGGCTTTTAAAAGAGAGAATTTTATAGTTTCCAATAATGCCAACCGGCACAATTGGCGCCTTGGTTTCCTGATGAAGATAAGCCACGCCTTTTTTACCGGGCTGGAGCCGGCCGTCTTTGGTGAATTTTCCTTCGGGAAAAATCCAGAGTTTTTCACCCTTTTTAACAATCTCAACAGCTTTAGCAAGGTTCTCCTGAAGGTTATTCAAGCCCCTGGTGACCGGAACACTGCCATTTATTCTGACATAGGCGGCGGAAAAAATTGAGAACGGAAACGGGAATGGATTATTCCACCTATAATATTCATCAACAATGATGAATCTCACAGGGAAGAATCTTTTTGGCAGTAAACTTTCCCGCGGCATAGAAGCGGCGCAAATCGGGCCGTCAATGTAGCTAGCGTGATTTGAAGCAAAAATCACTCCTTTTTCTTCCAAACCCCTGATATTTTCCCAACCTTCAATCTTATAATCAAATAAAATCCGCAAAGCCAAATAAGTCGGCCAATAAGTAAATTGTTGAAAAATTCTAGGAATCATATTAGCCATTTATTAAAGTATACAATTTTTAGGATTTTTGTAAAGATTGCTTATAGGACAGCTATTTTGCCATTAAGGCATAAAGTATTTAAAAATTTTCTTTAAGGAAATTCTTTCGCCAGAGGACCAATTATTGTCTTTAAAATTTTGATCCAATGCCCAATAGAGCAAACCCAAAGCAGTGGCAAATTCCGGATCATTGATCTGATTCGAGATATCCGGCTGAATAATTTCAAAATTATCAGTTTCCGGAAAACCGATTTCCGACATTAATTTTAATTCGCTTTTTGCCAAATTAACAATCTCCGGCATTTTTGCCCCCCCGCCGCAAATAATAGCGCCGCCGGGCAATTGGCCAAAACGATGAATTGCTTTAAGCTCGCCATTGATAAGTTCAAAAATTTCCGACAAGCGGCTTTCGATTATTTCAGCGACAAAGCGGCTGGAAACATTGGCTTTAAAATTCTTGTCAAGGTCAGCCACGTCAATGCCGCTTTTCTCTTCAATAAGTTCTGCCGTGATTTTTTCTTTATTAGAAATATTATTAGTAATGGCGCGGCCGAAAACTATTTTAATAAGCTCAGCCAATTTCATTGAACATTTCAAACCAATTGCCAAATCTCTAGTAATGTTGCCGGAACCAATCGGAAAGCTGGCAATATGCAAAAGCTTACCTTCTTCATAAACGCTCATTGAAGTTGTGCCAAAACCAATATCAATTAAGACTGTTCCAAGATCTTTCTGGTGTTTTGTTAAAACTGAACGGCTGGCAGCCAACGGATTATAAATCAATCCGCTGACACTCGCTCCAAGTTTTTCCAAAGTATTTAAAATATTTTTTACATTCGGAGAAAATGCATCAATAATCAAACTGTTGACCTCTAAGCGCGTGCCGTTCATTCCCAGAGGTTCTCTAATGTCGCCTATTCCGTCAACAACGAATTCCTGAGTAATGGCATGCATAATCATCCGATTAGGCGGAAGCTTGATGGCTTGAGAAGCCTTAACGACACGATCAATATCTTCTTGAGAAATTTCATTATCAGCGCGGGAAACCGCCACAATGCCTTTGGAATTTTGGCAGCGAATATTACTTCCGCCAACATTAACAAAAACATTTTTAAGGGCTAATCTGTTATTTTCCTTTATTCTTTTAAAAATTTTCTCGAGCGAAACAATGACGTCGTTATTATCGATAATTTCCCCTCGGCGAATGCCTGTAGAAATTTCTTTAAAAATATCCCGCAAAGATAATTTGCCGTCTCTATTTAGTTCAGCCACTAATGATTTTATTTGATAAGAACCGATATCTAAAATGGCAAAATTCATAATTTTTTAATCACCAATTGCTCTTTTTTATTCATTTTAATTCTATCATTTTTTTTCTTATGGTCATAACCAAGCAAATGAAGAATGCCATGAGTTAATAAATAACGGTAATCATGTCTCACCAGATTTTTCCGAAAATAATCTAAATAAAGATAAATTTCTCCAAGATTTCTTAATTTTAACCCCGGATGAGGGAAGTTTCTCGGCTCGGGAAAGCTTAAAATGTCGGTGGGCTTGTCTTTTCCCTTAAATCTTCTGTTTAAAATCCGCATTTTTGCGCCGCTAGCCAAATAAATTTCAACCAAGACGCTTTTTTGGTTTAGGATTTTCAGAATTTCTAGAGATGCTTTTCTGATTTTATCCTTTTGTTTATTAAATCTCTTATCCAAACTGGCAACTACTGCTCGATTTTTCATTTTATCAATTTCCAAGTTTGGTTTTGACAATTTCGCTGATTACAGCTGAATCGGCTTTGCCTTTTAATTCTTTTACCGCTTGCCCCATAACTTTCCCGAAATCTTTTTGTCCGGAGGCGCCGAGTTTTTCAATTATTTCCATAACTGATTTTTCTATCTCTGGAGCGCTCATTTGCTCGGGCAGATAATTTTTTATTATTTCCGTTTCTTGCTTTTCTTTTTCGGCCAAATTGGCGCGGCCGGCCCCAGTATAAATCTCCATTGCCTCTTTCCTTTTTTTATATTCTTTTGCCAGAATATCAATTACTTCTTCTTGGGAAAGATTTATGTCCTGGCCATTTCCCCTTTTTTCTATTTCTTTATTTTTGAAAGACGCAATAATCATTCTTAAAACGCCGGCTTCGAAAGATTTGCCGGCTTTTAAGAATTCTTTTAAGTCGCTGTTTATTTGCTCTACAAGAGTCATAAAGAAAATTTAGGCAAGACCCATTTTTCTAGCTTTCCTGAATTCTTTTTTCTTTTGTTCGCGATGAAGGGCTGAGAGTTTTCTTTTAATTTTACTGACCGGCCGATTGCGATAGCGCCGTTTTTTCGCTTCAATCAAAATGCCGCTTTGTTTTATTTTGGTGGTAAAGCGATATAAGAATGCGTTGATTGATTCGCCTTCTTTTCTTTTAACTTCAATCATAATTGAATCAGTATATTGCTGATTTATTTATTTGTCCAGTGACCCTATCCTCATATTAACCTCTAGACGCGTTGTTAGCCAAAATGAAATAGATCAAGGCAGATTAATATGGGGATAGGGGTCTATGGATGAGGCATTAAATCAATGTCGCTCTGTTTTGTCCAACCGCCAAGCAAATGCAAGTGCAAATGATTTATAATTTGCCCTCCTTCCCGGCCGACATTAAAAACTAATTTATAGCCTTTAAGGCCGGCTTTTTCAGCGACTTTTTTGGCAGTAAAAATTATTTTAGAAATTATTTCTCCATGATTATTTTCCAAACTCATTATTGATTGAATGTGCTCTTTAGGGACAATTAAATAATGCAAGGGTGCCGATGGATTAATATCTTTGAAGGCAATCATTTCATTATCTTCATAGATAATTTCCGCCGGTATTTCTTTATTTATGATTTTGCAAAATACGCAATCGGCCATAATTCAATTTAATGCAGTCTTCTTTTAACTTCTTCAACAACTCTAATTAAAGGAACTGTCTCCTGATTGCCTGTTTCCATATTCCTAATAATCACCGACTCTTCAAAAACTTCTTTTTGGCCGAAAATCAAAGTAATTTTTACCTCTTTTTTATCAGCTACTCTAAGTTGGGATTTTAATGATTCCTTAATAAAAGATTCAATGGTTTTAATGCCGGCTTTTCTTAATTCTTCAATAACAAAAAGGCTTTTTTTCTTGGCTTCTTCTCCAATATAAGCCAAAAATACTTTTGCTTCATTTCGTAATTGGCCCGGAATATCATAAAACCTCATTGCTTCTATTAAACGCTCAATGCCAACGGCCGAACCCACTGCACAAACCTTTTTTTCGCCGAGCATTTCCGAAAGATAATCATAGCGGCCGCCGGCAGCCAACGCGAAATTTAATTCAGGAACTTCTGAAATAATTTCAAAAACAACGCCATTGTAATAATCAAGGCCTCTGACAAGATAAGGATTAAGACTATAAGGCAAAGAAAGGCTGTCTAAATATTCCAAGGTTGATTTGAATTGCCTTTTACAATTATTGCAAAGTTTATCAACAATAAGCGGCGCTTCCATTTTTATCGGCTGGCATTTTTCTTCCTTGCAATCAAGCAAGCGCAGAGGCCGAGTAGCCAATCTTTGGCGGCAGTTTTTGCAGATTTCATCTTGTTTGTTTTTATAATATTCCTCCAATTTTTTTATGTAAGCATGGCGGCATTGCCGACAGCCGATGCTGTTAATCTGGATTATAAGATTTTTTATTTTTAATTCTTCGATCAGCCGGAAAGAGGCCAAAATAATTTGGGCATCATAAATAGAATCGTCTTCATCGCCGATTATCTCGAAACCAATCTGATGAAATTGGCGGAAACGGCCGGCCTGCGGCTGTTCATAGCGAAACATCGGGCCGATGTAGAAAAGTTTTAATGGTTGGGAAATTTTACTGAGTCCGTTTTGAAAATACGCCCTCATTATTGAAGCGGTTGCCTCGGGCCGCAGAACAAAGCGGTCTTCACCCTTGGTCTTTACAAAATACATTTGCTTTTCCACTAAATCAGTCGCTTCTCCGCTGCGTTCAAAAATTTCGGCCCTTTCCATAATCGGCGTGTCAATCCTTAAAAAATTAAAAGCGTCGGCGATTTTATAAAGCATGCCGCGGATTTTTTCCCAACGAGGCTGTTCTTCCGGCAAAATATCATGCATGCCTTTTGGAGATTGAGGCAGAATTTTGCCTTTGACAGATTTATTTTTGGGGGATTTTTTCGCCATATTTTTAGTAAATCGGTTTTTCAAAAGCCATCACAGTATTTAAAGGCCAGAGCCTTAAACGAACCAATCCAATAATTTCATTTTCTTCGAGCGGGCCCCAACTGCGAGAATCAAAACTAAAATTGCGGTTATCTCCCATTACAAAATATTCATTGTCTTTTAGGGAGATTTTTCTGGTTTTACTCTCGGTATCCAAATTAAAAGGCAAATATTTTTCTTCCAAAGTAAAACCTTTCGGATTTTCTGCGTTTGAAATTTTTATCTGGCCATCGCTTATTTCTATTGTCTCATTGGGCAGGCCGATAATCCTTTTAATGTAAAAAAAACTTTCATCTCCGGGATAGCGGAAAACTATCACCTCTCCCCTTTCCGGTTTATTAAATTTGTAAGAAACTTCATCTATTAAAAGATAATCACCGTCGCGAAAATTCGGCTCCATTGAAGCGCCGTTGACCAAAAAAGGTTGGATTAAAAAATATCGGATTATTAAAACGGAAACAATTGCCACTAGAGCCACCTCAACGGTTTCCCAAATGGCGTAGAGAAGCGATTTCATAATTTTGACTTTATTATATAATTAAAACTATGGAAATCAAGCCCACAATTATTATCGGACTGGGAAATCCGGGGAAAGAATATCAAAATACCTACCATAATGCGGGCTTTCTATTTACTGACTATCTTAATACGCATCAAATATCAGACATTCAATGCCAAATTTTAAAAAGCGATGTTTATATGAATGAATCAGGGAAATTTGTCAGTAAAGCGCTGAAAAAATCCGGCGCCAAACCGGAAGGAATTTTAATTGTCCATGACGATTCCGACATTGAATTAGGAAAATATAAAATCGCTTTTGCTCGGGGAAGCGCCGGACATAATGGAGTGGAATCAATTATAAAATCATTAAAAACCAAAAAATTCTGGAGATTGAGAATTGGAATTCGCCCTATTAGAGTGGTAAGTAGTAAGAAGAAAGTAGTCAGGAAAAAGGCAATTGAATTTGTTCTAAAAAAGATAAGCAAAAAAGACAGGGGAATCTTAGAGAAAGTTTTTGAAAAAGCGGTAAAAGAAATATTTACAACAAAAACAACTCAATATCATTGAGTTGTTTTTGTTGTGTGCCGCGGGGGTGAATCGAACACCCGACGCAAGGTTCTTCAGACCTTCGCTCTACCACTGAGCTACCGCGGCATATACTTAAGTGCCCTCGGCAGGAATCGAACCCGCATCAATGCCTTAGAAGAGCACTGCTCTATCCATTGAGCTACAAGGGCAATTTATTCATTCAAATACGTGTTTACAATATAATTTTTTTGGCTTAAAATTTCAATACCAAAAGCGGGCTGTAGTATAGTGGTAGTAATACGTGCGTTAGCCCCGCACTAAAATTAAACGGAGAGTAGTATAGTGGTAGTATACGTGTTTTGGGAACACGAGGTCCGAGTTCGATTCTCGGCTCTCCGATAAATAAATTTTTAGTGTGGGGGTTTGGGAACCCCGGTAGCAGAGCGAAGCTCGCTACGGGGCAGGCACGAGGTCCGAGTTCAATTCTCGGCAGCCCGAATGAAATAAGGGCGATTGCCAGTCCGTAGCTTTAGCGAAGGATGGCAGCCCGATAATTCAATATAAAATCGCTCCGTAACGGAGCGATTTTATATTACTAAATTTTTACATTTCAAAATAGCCTTTAATGAAATTTTCTTTAATTAATTTCTCAAACTTCTCTTCCCCAAAATATTCGATAAAAATTTTATTCCAAAGAGATTCCTGATGATGATAAAGATACTTTTCAAGTTCCTTTTCTCTGATTAAGGCCATAATCGCGTCAACTAAATTAAAACTCACCAAAGATTCTATGCCGGTCTTTGTTTTAAAATAATCGCCAACCCAATCAAGGTCCTGCCAAAAAAGAAAATTAACATAAACATCCTTCAAAACTTTATTGATATTAACCAAAGCGTCTTCCGCCTTTTTCCAATAAAGAGCTTCGGGCGAAATATGAGGCTCAAAAAGCCGCCAATCATTTTCATCGTATCGCGCCAGATATCTCGGAATAATTAACCAGCGAAGTTTATCGGTTTCCGGCGGACGATTATCAATTATTTCCACTTTAATCACTGAAGCAAAATTTTTCCCGAAAGTAGCTGGTTCACTCGCAAATTTTTCGAAAAGCTCGGAGTTGAATTTTACTTCAAAAAAGTAATGAAGAGCCAAAGAAAACATTCTAGTCACCTCTCCCAGCATCCCCAGTTCAACCGGAATCACAAAAATATAGCCGAGTTCTTTCAGATGAGAGATGTTTTGATATTTTTTCTTTAAAAAGGTTTGAGCCACTCCAACCCATTTTTGGCTTAGTGACCGCATCTCTATCATTCTTTTTTCGAAATCATTCGGCGTTAATGATAAATATTGTTTTGAGAAAACATCATTAAGCCATTTAGTATCTTCGAAAATTCTTATAGCGGCGAAGATTTCAAAAATATCTTCCCGACTGATTAACTCATCAACATTTTTATAACCGAGATAATCAATCACTTTTTGGGGTGGTTCTTTTTTCAGAAATTCAACCGCTTTTTCTTTTTTAAGGAAAAATCCTTCTGCAGGCACCACCAAATCCTTTACTTTTTCCAAAACAAAATCAACATCTTCTTTTAACATAAAAGACGGCTTGCCAAGAGCTTTGAAAAGCTGAAGGTCGTCTTCTTTTATTTTATCGATTAAGGCCTTATAAATTTCTTCCGCAGAAATGCTTGAACCCAATTCTTTAAGCTGAAGGCGATTTTTAATAAGCGCTTCGTTTCCCTTAACAATTTTTTCCAAAATATTTTCTTTATCAGTTAAGGCCTCGGCTTTTTCAGCCAGTTTTTCAATAATATCTTTATCAGTCCTTAAAATCTTCGCTATTTTTTGAGCGGGTTCCATATGTATGGTGATAAATGGTTAATGGTTAATAGTGATAAGCGGGACAAAGCTAAATCCAAAATACTCTTTTTTAGTATATTCATTTTTGCTAATTTTATCAATAACAATAACGCTATGACCAACGGGAGCGACTATCCGGCCTCCGATTTTTAACTGTTTTTTCCATTCCATTGGTATGTCTTTTACAGCGGCTGCTCCGGCAATAATTTTATCATAAGGCGATTCTCTTTTATAGCCAAAAGAACCATCAGCCAAGATAATGCTGGCAATATTTTTTTCAATAAAATTATATTTGGAAACGTTTCTTTCGGCCATTTCTTTAAGCTCAGGAATTCTTTCCATACCGACAACTCTACCTCCGCCAGCCGGCGGATCGCCGACAATAGAAGAAAGTATTGCGGTTTGCCAGCCAGAACCGGAACCAATATCCAAGATACGCTCTCCTTTTTTTGGCTCAAGAAGTTCAAGCATAAAAGCTACGGTTAAAGGTTGAGAAATGGTTTGCCCAAAACCAATAGGCAGGGGAGCATTAATATAGGCTTCATTTTTATATTCTTCGGAAACGAAATCTTTGCGATTTATTTTTTTAAAAGCCTCTATTATGCCCGAAGTTTTTAAATAACCATCTTTAATTAGTGAATTTATTAAATTTTCAAAATCAATATCCATTATTGAAAGTTTGTTTTATTTTAATTATTATATAAAAAGTTTGGATTAATTCCAATTAATAATAAAATCTCGGAAAAAGAAAATAAGTTCAAAAAACCTAGGGAGGGAATAAGAATAATGAATTGAGGGAATCGCCCAGCACATTTTTGCGGGAATGCCAAGATTCGAACTTGGATACCTGGTTTTGGAGACCAGAGTCCTGCCATTGGACGACACTCCCATTTAAACTAAATGTGCTGAGTTGGAGACCGCCGTTATGCCACTTACCTAAACTCCCTAATTAATGTTTTGATATAATATCAAAATATTATATTTTCGCTTCTTTATGCGGAGTGTGTTTTCGGCACCATTTACAATATTTTTTAACTTCAATTTTCCGCTCCAATGATTTCTTTTTGCGAGTATAATAATTATTTCTTTTGCAGACAGTACAGCGAAGTCTTATTAAATTTTCTGAAAATTTTGATTTTGCCATGCGAATTTTATATAAATTTTTGAGTAAAGCGATAAAAAATTTATCTATAAAATTCAGCACCCCGCCGAAGGCGTGGGTTGTAAATTTAATAATTTTTTAAATGCTTCGCCCGATTTATAGCTTTTAATTTGTTTTTCTCTTTCTCTTGCTTCTTTTAATATTTTATACTCTTCTACTAAAATAATTTCAAGAGGTATGTACTTTACTAATGATCTAGTTTTGCCGTTGTTATGTTCTTTTAATCTTCTTTGAAGATTATTTGTATAGCCAACATAATGTCTGCCTGTACTTTTAGATTTTAAAATGTAGACAAAATACATACTTATAGCCCCGCTTTCGCTTCGCTTCTTCGGGGCAAATTTTTTTTCCTTTGAAAAAAAATTTGAGCCGATGGCCAGGATTGAACTGGCGGCCTACTCCTTACCATGGAGTTGCTCTACCACTGAGCTACATCGGCATATTGCGAGCCAGCCAACTTTCGCTTTATCCCCCACCCATTTTTGAGCCACCCCGGGGAGTTGAACCCCGAACCTCTACTTTACAAAAGTATTGCTCTGCCATTGAGCTAGGGTGGCATAATAATGGGTGGGGGACCATTGAGCTACTCTGGCGCAAAAATTATCTTACATTAACGCTTCCAATTCTTCAAGCATCTTTTTTGGCTCGCTTTTTGCAAAATGATCGCGCGCCGGCCTTAAAAGCTCAATTAAATATCCGGCAACAAAATTTTTCAAATCAACAGGATGAAGCTCGCCCGATTTATAAGATTTTTCCAATTCTTCAAAATTTCTAAATTCAAAATTTCCGCCGTGCTCGGGATTCCTTTCTATAACAATTTTTTCTTCGCGAGAAAAAATCAGATATTTTACCCAATCAATTATAGGATTAAGTTCTGTTTCTTTTTCCGGACAATACGCTTTTTTGATTTTTCTTATTATTTCATCTTCGCTGTCGTGAATAAAAATAGCGCTGTCAGGTTTTGATTTGCTCATTTTCATAGAAGTTTGTAAATCTTCTTCTGAATCGCCTGTTGGCTTGCTTAATCCCAAAAGCAAGTGATTGTGAACAGCAATGGGCTTGATAATTTTATCTCCAATTTTTAAAGGAGAGAATTTTAAATGATTTGCCACGTCACGGGCAATAACATTGGCCTTTCTTTGGTCTAATCCGGCATGAGAAAAATGAAAACCGCCGGCAAAAATATCAGCCACTTGCATTGCCGGATAAAGAAGTTTGGCAAAATCAACTTCGCCTCCTTCTTTTTTGCCTAAAATAGTGATACTTCTTTGCATCCGGCTCAAACTTGTGTTTTTGCTGACATCAATGACAGTTTGCCAAAAAATATCGTTATTATGATAAAAATCAGAAGCAAGAATAAAATTCAAATCTTTCGGATTGCCACCCAGACATTTATACGCAACGCTCAACCCTTCTTTAAAATAGCCAACAGCTATTTTTTTAATTGTTTCCAAATCACCATTAAGCTTATCGTTTATCCAAGTGTGATAATCAGCCAAAAAAATATGAACCTTAACTCCGACATCGGCAAAATCTTTCACTTTTTGCATGCAAACCAAACCAGTGCCAAGATGAATTTTTCCGGAAATTTCCAAGCCAATATAATGCTTTAAGGGAATATTTTGAGAAAACAAAAACTCCAGCTCGTCTTTTTCAATGACTTCTTCAGTGAGCCGAGAAATTAGGTTAATTTTTTCTTTAATATCCATAAATATTAATTAGATATTATCAAAATTTTGTATTAAGAGCAATCATAAATAAAAAACGCCTAGTTAAGCGCTTTATATTTGTCCGGCGGGTAGGATTCGAACCTACGCAGGGACAAGCCCGTCAGATTTACAGTCTGATGCGATTGACCGCTCCGCCACCGCCGGATGATAATTTTTAATTTTTCTATTCTTTAACCTCTTGAGAATTTTCTTCTTTAACTTCTTCAAAAAGATTTGGCTTTGCTTCTTTATTTAAGCCATTACCATTGGTTTTTTTTATTTTATTAATATGGCCGCTGACAATGTTGTCCCATTTCATTAATAATAGTTTTATTTTTCTTAATGTTTTTTCCAAAAACGCGCTAGCAGCAAAATCAATTTCATTAAGCGGGATTTTTGATCCCAACTTATCAAATAAATGAGGAGTGCGCGTATAATCATGGACATCGCCAACGCGCGGAGCAACTCTTGCAATCAAATAAATTACCGCGCCAAGGCTTAACATTATAATGATTTGAAGAATAAAAGTGTACATTATTATTATATTTCGTATCGGCAGAATTTTTCTACTTTTATATTTTCGCCAAGTTTGGCAATAGCAGTTTTTATCAGGGCTTCAACCGCCATAGAATCGTCTTTTACATAATTTTGAGCCACTAAAGAATTTATATCCTGCGGATTCATGGCGGCAATCTGCATAACCAAGTTATGCGCTAATTCTTTAAATAAAGGATTCCGCGCCACAAAATCAGTTTCACAGCGAAGTTCAAGCAAAACGCCAACTCGGCCATTGTGAATATAAGAATGAAGAAGGCCGGAACCAGTCGCTCGCTCGCTTTTTTTCTCGGCTTTTGTCAATCCCCGCTCGTAAATAATTGATTTTGCTTTTTCAAAATCGCCGGCGGCTTCTTCCAAAGCTTTTTTGCATTCCATTACTCCAGCGCCGGTAATTTCCCTTAACTTTTGAATTTCACTGGTCATTTTTAAGAAATTTTTTCCATTATTTTATCAATAATGAAATCAATGCTCATTTTAGCATGGTCGTTGGCGGGAATCACCATGTCAACAAATTCCGGATTGTCATCGCTGTCTATTATGCCGATAACCGGAATATTCAATTGGCGCGCTTCGCGAATGGCAGTTTTATGATTTTTTAAAGAAGAATCTATTATAAGCAAAGCATCAGGCAGTTTTGTCAGATTTTCCAAACCGCCAAACAATATTCTCATTCTGGCGATATTTTTATTAATGACCACTCTTTCTTTCTTGGTATATTTGTCAAATTCTCCTTTTTCCATGTCAATTTGATTTTTCTTAAATTTTTCAATCCGAGTTGATAAAACTTTAAAATTAGTGATTAATCCTCCCAGCCAACGATTTTTCACATAAGGAAAATTAAACTTTTTAGCAAATTTTTCGATAGCTTCTTGGGCAGCCGATTGAGTGGCTACCAAAAGAACCATCTTGTTTTCACTGATAATTTTCTTCAAAAATTCAGCCGCTTCATTAATTGCCAAAAGAGTCTGACTAAGGTCGATAATTTCAATGTTATTCCGGGAAAGCGAAATGTAAGATTTGAATTTCGGCTCAGTCCGATTGGTTTTATGGCCGTACATCAAACCAGCTTTCATCATTTCTTTTATTGATTCAATATCGGCGGCTGAGGCAATTGCTTCAATCTCTTTCTCTTTTACTTCTTCTTCCACTACTGTTAATTGAGTTTTGCTTTTCGAAGTGTCTTTCATAAATAAAAATCGCCAATGTTTGGCCTAATTATCTTAGGAGATTATCGAGGAGTTGTCAATAATTCAAAAGCTTTATTTTTCCAGCTTTTCAATTCTTAAACCTATCAATCTAATCAACTTTTTTCTCGGATTTTTTTGAGCGCTTAAAAACGGAGTCAATAATTTCAAAGCTTCAAATTTTAAATTATCCAAAGAATTTATCGGCTTGCTTAGTGTTTTGGAAGAAGTTTTTGTTTCAAAATCGGCGAAACGAACAGTGAGAGTAATGGCTTTAAATTTTCTAAAATCTCCCTGATTGAATCGGTTGATAATATTTTCCGCCAGCTCGTTTAATTTTTGGAAAAGAAAACCGGCGTCTTTGGTGTCTTTTAAAAATGTTTCCTGCTCGCCAATTGATTTTATTTCATATTCTTCGATAATCGGGGAATTATCGCGGCCACGGGCCATATCGTACAAATCAGCGCCCCATTTGCCAAGCATTTCTTTTAATTTTTCCTTTGAAAGATTTTTTAAATCTTTCACAAAATTTATTCCTTTGTTTTTTAAAACTATTTCCGTTTTGGGGCCGATGCCGGGGATTTTGCGAATCGGCAATGGGTTTAAAAATATTTCGACAAGCTCAGTACATTTTTTTTTATCGTCAGTTCCTATCACGGTAAGACCGTCGGGTTTTTGAAAATCAGAAGCGAGTTTGGCAATTAATTTATTGGGACCGATGCCGATGGAAGCGGTTAGTTTTTCTTTTTCTTTTATTTCATTTTTTATTTTTTGACAAATGCTTTCAGCTTGCTTAAAACTTTTTACAAAACTTAAATCAAAATACGCTTCATCAATACTGGATTCTTCAACTTGAAGAGAATATTTTCTTATGATTTCAAAAATCTTTTGGGAAACGCCGCTATATTTTTTAATATTGGGCTCCAAAAAAACAACTTCGGGTTTGCCTTCTTTTTTTGCGGATTGAGAAAATTGCCAAGCTCGAGCAATCGGCAGGGCGGAATGAATGCCGTATTTTCGAGCTAAATAATTGGCAGTAGATACAACTCCCCTTCCTTTTCCTTCCATGGGGTCAGAACCAACAACAATAGGCAGACCTTTTAAATGCGGTTTTTCCCGTTCTTCAACAGCGGCAAAGAAGGCATCCATATCAAGATGAGCGATAATTCTCTTTTCCATTTTTATAATTATGCATTTTTAGATAAAAAATAAAAAAGCCCCTTAAAAAGGGGCTATAAATATATAAGCATTTGAAACTACTTCTTTCTTATTGCTTGGAATTTTGTCGTGCCTTTAACAATGATAATTTCGGTGGAAGCGCCTCTTGGCCTGACAAAGAACATTTCCGCGCCTTTGGAAATTTTCACGCCTTTAAGTTTTTCGATGACTTCAGGATTTTTCAAAATCATCCTTTTGTCGGGCTGTTCTTTTGTTATTATAAAATCACTGAGGCCGATTTTCTTCAGCTGCTCAACAACATAGTTGAGATTCTTAATTTGAACAGCAGGCGGAGTTTTGCGCCAACCCAGTTCGCTTGACGGCCTCTTGGAAGTTTTGTGCTTTCCTTTTTCTGTTAATTCTTGCCGGTAGATTTCTGAAAAAACCAGAACATTTTCCGCTTCGCTTATTATCTTTTCCTTAAGATTCTTGATTCGTTTTCTTATTCCCAGGCCAATCCGGTCAAGTTCTCTGTTAAGCTCCTCGACTACGGCAATGTTCTTTCCAACAGCTTCCAACAGCCTGTCAAACTCTTCGTAATTCTTCGGCACTTTCGGAATCATAGGCTTCTCTCCTTATTTGTTTGATTTTCGGAACTGATTCATAATTATTAAAATTTCGTGAAATGTCAAATATAAAAAATTCCGCGGTTCCGCGGAATTTTTTACAAGCTAACTAGCTAACAAGCTACTAAGCTAAAGAGCTGATTAATATTCCCCCATCATGCCGCCTGGCGGCATGCCAGCCATTCCTTTTTCTTTTTTCTCCGGAATATCGGCGACAACCGCGTCGGTAATCAAAAGCATAGAGGCAATGGAAACGGCGTTTTGCAAAGCAGTGCGGGTGACTTTTGTCGGGTCAACAATACCGGCCTTGATAAGATGTTCATATTTTCCGCTGGCGGCGTTAAAGCCATAATCTTCCTGATTAGCTAAAACTTTGTCCAAAACAACAGCGCCGTCATAACCGGCATTTTCCGAAATTTGCTTCAAGGGAGAATACAAAGCCTCTAAAATAATTTTTGCTCCGATGATTTCCGCCAACTGGTCTTTTTCAAATTTATTTATTAAATCTTTAACCGATCCGGCTGCGCGGACCAATGCCACTCCGCCTCCGGCAACAATGCCTTCGTCAATAGCGGCTTTAGTGGCGGCAACCGCGTCTTCTATCCTGTATTTCTTTTCTTTTTGCTCCACCTCTGTCGCCGCGCCAACCTTAATAACAGCCACACCGCCGGATAATTTTCCCAAGCGCTCCTGAAGTTTTTCGCGATCAAATTCAGAATCGGTTTTTTGCAATTGAGATTTTATTTGATGGACTCTTTTTTCAATTTCTTCTTTGGAGCCTTTGCCGCCAACAATCGTAGTGTTGTCTTTATTAGAAATCACTCGATGGGCTTGGCCGAGCGAAATAATATCAACACTTTCCAATTTTCGGCCTAAATCTTCAGAAATAAAATCAGCGCCGACAACAATAGAAATATCCTGAAGCATTTCTTTTCTTCTGTCTCCAAAGCCCGGAGCTTTGACTGCCAAAACATTAAAAATGCCGCGAATCTTATTGACCACTAAGGTTGCCAGAGCTTCGCCATCAACATCATCGGCAATAATGACCAATTCTTTTTTTCCGCTTTTTACAATTTTTTCCAAAAGCGGAAGCAATTCATTAATGGAAGAAATTTTCTTGTCAGTAACTAAGATGTAAGGGTTTTCTAAAACCGTTTCCATTCTCTCGGCATTGGTAACCATATAAGGAGAAACATAGCCGCGGTCAAATTGCAGTCCTTCAACCAACTCTTTGGAAAGTCCGATAGTCTGCGCTTCTTCAACAGTCACTACCCCGTCTTTGCCGACAGAATCAATGACATCAGCGATTAAATTGCCGATTTCTTCGTCTCTGGCGGAAATTGTCGCCACTTGAGCGATTTCTTCTTTAGTGGTGATTTTTTTGGAAATTTTTTCCAAATTTTCCAAAACAACTTCATAAGCTTTTTGCATGCCTTTTTGCATGCCAACAACGTCAATGCCGCTCGTGGCGTTTTTTAAGCCTTCGCGAATTAAAACTTGAGCTAGCAGAGTGGCGGTGGTTGTGCCGTCGCCGGCGATATCATTGGTTTTAGAAGCCACTTCTTTAACAAGTTCGGCGCCGATATTTTCAATCTTGTCTTCTAATTCAATTTCTTTGGCAATAGTAACTCCGTCATAAGTAACAATCGGAGCGCCATATTCTTTTTCCAAAACAACGGCGCGGCCGCGCGGACCGAGCGTGATTTTCACGGCATCAGCCAATTTATCAACGCCTTTTTTCAAAGCTGTTCTTGCTTTTTCGTTAAATAATAATTGTTTTGCCATAATAAGCTTCGCTAATTAAGAATTTAGAATTATAAATTCAGAATTAACGTTTTATTTTTTTCTTAATTCTTAATTTTAAATTCTGAATTACTCGCCATTTTAATCTAAAATGGCGAGTATATCGTCTTCGTCCCCGACTAAATATTTTTTTCCTTCAATTTCAATTTCATCGGGGCCGTATTTTTTAAAGAGAACTAGGTCTCCAACCTTTACCGACATTGGAAGGCGTTCGCCTTTTTCATTAATTTTTCCCGGTCCAGTGGCAATAACTTTGCCTTTGATTGGTTTTTCTTTTTCCGCGGTTTCCGGAAGAACAATGCCAGAAGCGGTTGTTTTTTCTAATTCAACTGCTTCAATAAATAAATGATTGGACAATGGCTTAATATTCATAAAAATAAATTTGCGTGGAAATTCATTGATTTCCGCGCTTTTGAAAAGTTTGAAAGTGCGACCTTTTCACTTAAGAATTAAGTTCAAGTAATAATAAAATATTAAAGAAATGGGCAATTGTCAATCCCCCTCTTCGTTATTATCCGGTTTTCCAATAACTATTGGTTCAACGCCAGCGGCAACGCCGGAAATTTTTAAAACGTCTTTATCAACCTTGCCAAGCTCTTTGTAAGTTTTATTGTACATATTAACTGTTGTTCCAAGATGGCCGCCTAATTTTTGCATATATTCATCTACCGTCAAAAGATGACGACCGAGTTCTTCAACTCTTTTTCTGATTTCTTTGGCTGATTCTTCAATCTGAAGCGCTTTTAATCCCTGAAGCACTGTTTGAAGATACGCCAAAAAGGTTGTCGGACTGACAATTAAAACTTTTTTCTCTCCCGCTGCATATTGGATCAAGTCGCGAGTAGCGGCTTTAACGGCTCCAACCTTATTAATTAGCAAATCATAATAAATTGCCTCGGACGGAATAAACATAAAAGCAAATTCCATTGTGCCTTCGCCGGGCTTGACGTATTTCGATGTCTCATCAATTCGGGCTTTTAAGTCGTTATAAAAAGCACTTTCCAATCTTTGCCTTTCGGATTCATCGCGAGTTTCAATCAAACGATTATAATTTTCCAAAGAGAACTTGGAATCAACTGGAATAATTTTATCTTTGACAAAAATCGCGGCGTCAACAATAGTGCCATCTTTAAATTCGTATTGCATTTGGAAGCCATTGGGAGGCAAGACATTTTCCAAAACGGTTTTCAAATAATATTCGCCAACTACCCCGCGCTGCTTTGGATTTTTCAAAATGTCCTGAAGATTCTCCAATTGCTTGGCAAGGTCAACCACTTGTTTCTGGCCTTCGCCGACTTTGGTAAGCTCTTGAGTGATTTCTTTGATAATTCTCGCGCTTTCGCCGAATTGGCTTTGCATTATGCGAGTTGAATGCTCCAACTTCGAGTCAAGCACCCGAGAAATTTCCTGAATCTGATTTTGAAGCAAAAGCAGGGACTGACCGCCGGTCTCTGTGCCTTCAAACCTTTTTTTAAAAAGAATAAAAAGGCCGGCAATTCCGGCTATAAGAATTATTAAAATCAGCGATAAAAAAATTATCTCCATAGCTCAAACTTTAAAAAATGGCGCGTTTTTTATATCAGGCAACCGGAGACGCTTTAAAACCGGCTTCTTCGATGGTTTTTATTATATCTCCATCTTTAAGTCTGCTTTCGTCATATTCAACTTCGGCTTTCTTGGATTCATAGCTGACCTTGGCTGATTTAACGCCTTCGGTGTTTGAAAGAAACATTTCGATGCCGGTAGAGCAAGCGCCGCAATGCATGCCTTCAATGTTATAATTTTTCTTAATCATTGTATTATTTTACTTATCTTTTGTCTGTCGCGCAAATTTTGGTTCTTTATAACGGTTAAGCAAAAGAGAATTCATCACCACTGATACGGAGGAAAACGCCATGGCAAAGCCGGCGATTTCCGGCCTGAGCGAAGATTGAGAGAGATTCAAAAATACTTTACCGGCAATTCCTCCTAAAAAAGCCGCCCCTGTAACCACCCAAGGCGCCGGATCGCCGGCTGTTTGAGTAATAAATAAATGAATGCCGGCGGCTATTGGAATGGCGACAATATTGTATATAAAAGCCCAGAAGAAATTCTCCCAAATTTTGCGAATAGTTCTCTTTGACAAATCAATGGCTGTTACCACGTCGCGGATGTCGTCTTTAATAAGAATGATATCTCCGGTTTCAATGGCAACATCAGTGCCGGAACCAACGGCAATACCCAAATCAGCTTTAGCTAAAGCCGGCGCGTCATTGATGCCGTCGCCAACCATTGCCACAACTTTGCCTTTTTTCTGAATATTTGAAATCAATTCTTCCTTTTTTTCCGGCAAAACCTTGGCATAAAAAGTATCGATGCCGAGATTCTGAGCAATGGCTTTGGCGGTTTTTTCATTATCTCCGGTAATCATAATGACCTCCTTCTTCATTTTCTTCAATTCGGCAATTGCCTCTTTGGCATAATCCTTTAAAGTATCGGCTAAAGCCAAAATACCGATCATCTTAGCGCCATAAGAGACAAAAACCACGGTCTTTGCCTGATTCTGAAGAGATTCAAAATCTTTTTGATAAGGAGAGATGTCAATCTTATTTTCCAGCATTAATTGTTCATTGCCGACTAAAATCGTTTTTTTATTGTAGTCGGCTTTGATGCCGCGTCCGGCCAAAGCGGAAAAATTTTTCGGCTCCGGAACCTTGCCAGCGGCTTTAACAATAGCTTGAGCTAAAGGATGTTCCGAGCCGCGTTCGGCAATAGCGGCGATTTTTATAACTTCTTCTTTTGAAAGATCGGCTACTGCAATAACATCGGTTACCGACGGCTCGCCTTTTGTCAAAGTGCCGGTTTTGTCAAAGGCGACGCTGTTTATCTTATAAGCGCCTTCAAGCGCTTTGCCGCCTTTGATTAAAATTCCCGATTGCGCCCCTCTGGCCGTGCCAACCATCAAAGCGGTCGGCGTTGCCAAACCCAAAGCGCAGGGACAAGAAATAACCAGTACGGCAATCATGAAAAGCAAGGAAGAAACAACTGGATAACCAAGCACAAAATACCAAAGAGCAAAAACCAAAAACGCAAAAACAACCACGGCAGGCACAAATTTTTCCGAAACTCTATCGGCGACATCTTGGATACTGGCTTTTGAAGATTGCGCCTCGCGCACCATTTTAATAATCTGGAAAAGCAAGGTGTCTCGGCCAACTTTGTTTGCACGGCATTTTAGCAGACCGTAAGTGTTAGTAGTAGCGCCGATGACTTCGTCGCCGACATCTTTTCCAACAGGCATTGATTCGCCAGTTACCACTTTTTCGTCAATTGAAGATTTTCCTTCCAAAATAACGCCATCAGTCGGTACATTAGCGCCCGGTTTTACCAGAAAAACATCGCCGATTTTAAGTTCACTTATGGGAATTTCCATTTCTTTGCCGTCATTGACAATGACTGCCATTTTCGGCGCCAAATTCATCAATTTTCTGATGGCAGATGTCACCCGTCCTTTGGAACGCGCTTCAAAATAACGCCCGAGGATAATAAAAGAAACCAAAGCGGCTGAAGATTCCCAAAAAGGATGATCAAGACCGCCCCAATATCTATGTAAAAATTCAAAATCAGAAAAAATGAATCCGAAAACCGAGATGAGATAAGCCGCGCTTGTGCCTAAAACAACCAAAACATCCATTGAAGCAGAACCGACTCTTATAGCCGTCCAAGCATTGCGATAAAAAATCCAGCCAACGCCGAGCTGAATAGGAGTCGTCATTGCAAAAAATATCCAATTAAAATCCAAAAGCCAGCCGCCAGAACAACCGCTCGCAAGCCCCGCCACTAGTCCCCCGCCGCTGACGCAAAAAGCGTGAATATGCTGCAGATTAAACATATGCACGGTCATATAATAAAAAATTATAGGTGAAGCAAGAATGAAACTGACAATAGCCCTCTTTTTTAGACCTTGAATTTCTTTTTGTCTTTCGGCCTCTGCCAATTCTTCGCTTTTACCCTCTTCTTCTGATAAAATAAGACCATAGCCAAGTTTTTTGAGCACGACGTCCATCTGTTGGGGATTTATCAGTGAATCGTCGTAAAACACGTTTAAGGATTCCGACCCGAAATTAGCGTTGGCTTCCAAAACACCCTTTTGCTTAATCAAAAATTTATTAATGAGGTTGGCGCAAGCCGCGCAATGCATACCTCTGATTTTAAAAATTTTTCTTTCCTGCATATTAAATGCTAATTTAATATAATATGATTATAATATGAATAAATTTATTATCATAATTATCTTTGCCGCGGTTCTTATTTCCGGCGGTGTTGTTTATCAAATTTATTTCCGGGCGCCGGAGGTCGCCCCCATTAAAGCGACCGGCAATGTAGTGGAAATAAATATGACAGCGGCCAAAAATAAATGGGATCCCACTTTAATTACTGTTAAAGCCGGCGATACTGTCAGATTGAAAATTTATAACGACGATCCTTATGACCATGGTTTTGCCATTGAGGTCTTCGGCGTCAACAAGCGACTCTTTCCAAAACAGGAAACTATTATTGAATTTGTTGCTTCAAAGAAAGGCGAGTTTGTCTTTTATTGTTCGGTCCCTTGCGGTGAAGGGCATTTTGAACAAACCGGCCACTTCATTGTCGTTGATTAATCCAATTATGAGGACGCCGTACGTCCTTAAATTAAGATTTTCGGAAAAACGACATTCCGACCAATCCAACAATCAATCCTATTGCAAGACCGGTTACAAGAGGCAGCGTCTGATTGGTTCTTTGCGGCGCAACTACTGTTAATTTTGATGCCACGGCTTTTTGCTGTTCATCAGTAAGACATCCGCTGGCCACCCGCCCCATCATTAAATGCATCATATCATGAAATTCCATACCAGCAATTTCTTCCATTGATTCTTCCATACTCTCGTGCTTTGCCTCATCGCCAGCCATCATTTTTGACATCAAATCCTCTCCTTCTTCAATTAATTCAGCGGAGTCCATTGCCGCGCAATTGATTGCTTTATTTTCTCCCATCATTTCCGACATCATATCATCCATTTTCATCATTGTTCCGCTGTGCCCATCCGCTTCGCCGCCATGAGCAGAAACTGCGGATGCAAAACCGCTTGATAATAAAATTGCAAAAATCAGTGTTGAAAATATTTTTAGCATATTAAATTAGTTCGATATTTATTACGACCTTTTTCATGTTTGCTTAGGTGCGGACAATTCTTTTAATTTTGCTTCAAATTTTTCTTTATTGACTCCGCCCGTAGCAAATAGCTCTCCATTGATTATAATGCCGGGCGAAGAAAAAATCATATATTTCTGAGCCATTTCCTGCCCTTTATCGCTAGTTAAATCAATATCGCGCATTTCCACGTCGGCAAACTGATTTTTAACGCTTTCCCAATATTTTTTAAATTCAGCGCAATGATAACATCCCGGCGACGACAAAATTTCAAGAAAAATTTTTTTATCCATAGGAATTATTCTATTTTTTTAAAAATTTCCGGATTTTCTTCTCCTTCGACAATAATTTCTCCAATCGCTCCTTTGTCAATGGCGCGCGACAAGCTATGATCAACCAATAAATATTTGCCGGGAACTTCCAATTTGAATTCCGCCATCATCGCGCCTCCTGGAGGCACAACTGTTGTTTGAACATTGCGATGCGGCGCGGAAATAATGTCGCCTTCAGGATAAAGTTTGTCCAAAACACCGCCGATAATATGAAAATTAGAAGCGATATGCGAACCAACTCCGAAATAAAGACGGATGGTTTCACCGACTTTGGCTCGCAAAGCCCGGGTGCCGGAAAGCGAACCAACACGGCCGTTAAATACAAAATATTCCGGCTCTTCTTTTTTCATTTTTTCCAAACTGAATTCCTGATGGCCCTTTTCTCCAAATACTCCATTTGTATAAAATTCTCCCTGCATCACGTAAAATTCTTTATCAACTTTTGCCAAACCATTTTTCGGCTCAACCAAAATCAAACCGTACATTCCATTGGCAACATGAGTGGGAATATGAGGGCTGGCGCAATGATAGACATAAATTCCCGGCCGCGTAGCTTTAAACTGAAAAGCCGTGGTTTGACCGCTTACGGTCTGCGTCAAAACCGCTCCTCCTCCGGGACCTTCTACGGCATGGAGGTCAATAGAATGCTTGGCATGGCCGGCTTTTTCGTGTTCGGAAGCAGCCGTATTATGCCCATCTTCATCAGCACTTGCGATACTGATCGGAAACGCGCTGATATTAAAAGAATGATCGATATTTGCATGATCATGGACCATGTGAGTAAGCCGGACTTCAATCGTGTCTCCTTCTTTAACTTTAATAAACGGTCCGGGAACAGTGCCGTTGTAAGTCCAATATTGATAAGTGACTCCCGGAGCAATCTCGGCAACAATCTCCTCGGTTTTTAATTCTACTATTACTTTTCCGTTTTCTCTGCGGAAAATAGTTTGAAGCAAATCATCGGCCCTCTTACCGATTTCACCAACATCCACGGCCAATGCCTCCATTTTATGCGTATCGCCAGCTTCTTCGCGCTGATGCGCTAATTGCTGGGATAAAAACCTCTGAGGCAAAATATAAATAAAAGTTAAAGCAAAAACAATCGTTAAAATGGAATATTTGAATTTTTTTAATCTTAATTCTTTTTTTAAGACGCCTTGTTCCGGCTCAACTAAAATGCTTAATTTTCTGCGTAAAGAAAGCCAATATCCCCACAAAGGCAAAACCATCATTGAAACAAATACCCAATTACCAAGCCACAAAGGCAGGCCAAAAAATCCCGTTCCGGTCGGAATGCCGTGGATATGAGTAACCGCGCTTTCCCATCTGCCTTTTAAAATACCCAGCATCCGCTCTTCTTGGGTTATTTCTTCAAGCAAAGTGTGCATGCCGGAATATACCCACCAATCGTGGCTAAAAAATCCAAGCGTGAACAAAAAAGCGCCAACAAAAACCATACCCCAAGCAGTTGCTCTGGCAATGCTTTCTTTGTGTTTTAAAAGCGAACGAGTGGCGTTGACTCCTAGAATGCCCAAAATGGCAAGGAGCAGAAGAGGGATGATTCTGCCGATGGCGTGAACAAAAAACAAAAGCCAGCCGTAAAAAACATCGGCAGTCAAACCAATTTGTCCCAAAATAATCGGCGTTGCCGGATGCGGACAACCAATTCCGATATTGCCGAGAAAAAGTCCTAAAAAAAGCGCTTTAAGAATATCGCTTTTTTGTTCAACAAACTTCGGAGCCGCGCCCATATAACTTGGAATACGGAACTTGATAAGCTTAAGCTCGCTTAAAGCAAAAAGAATGGCAAAGGTGCCGGCAATGGCGTAAAAAATATTTTTAATAATTTCTCCTCCTCCGGAAGCATATGCGAAAAACGCTTTGCCAAGCAAGGCGGCTAATATGCCGTAAGTGGAAAGCGTGATGGCAACGCCCAGGCCAAAAGCCAAAGCCACCATAAAACCCTTAACATACCCCTTGCCCATTGAAAGCGGAACAATGACAAAAGCTAAGGGGAGAGTACAGGGCAAAACAATCATGGAAAGACCGGCGGCAAAACTAAAAAGAAACCACCCTAAACCCATGGGCGAAGCCGTGCTTTTGGTAAAAATCCAAAAAAGGCCAGCAATAAAAATCGTAAAAAGAAAAATTGCGAAAATTATAAATAGAAAACGCCAATTTTTATCCTGTGTTTCCCCTGTTGGATTTTGATTAGGGATGGAATTTAAAGACGGTTGATCCATAAATGATTTAAACTGGTAATTTATGGCAAATTTTTCGGTCTCATTGCCAATTTTTTAATATTATACAAAATTAATCCGACAACAACCACTGCGATAAAATACCCAATCATTATAACATAAAGCGAAGCTTCTAATCCGCGCCACCTGCCCAAAATCGATTCTGCCCACCACGAAGTAAGTGACAGAGGACTGGCTATTGACATCGGAATTTTTTTAAATTGAATTAAAACGGCATTAATAATCATAATGCCGACAATAATATATTTTGCCACGAGCCGCGGATCGTATAAAACCGCCGGCGAATATTTGAATCTCAAAATGGCAACCATGGCAACGCCGGAAATAATCAAGGTAATTATGCTCCAGCGCATTATTTTATAAGTAATTCTTAATTGTCTTGCTTCCCATTCGTCTATTTTTCCGTCACGAATGTCCCTAAAATATAAAATTTCCTCCAAAGTTGCTGCGCCAGTGCCAAAAAGCGCTCCCAAAATATGAAATCCCCGAATTGCCTTTAATAATAAAGAAAGAATATTGAGTTCCATGATTTTATTTAAAACTTTTGTTCCTTTTTAAATTATAAAGAATTTATGCTAATATAACAAAATATTTATCCCCAATCCCGGATTTTAGCGCATATATGTTGCCTTCCCAATATTATTATCTTAACGCCGCCTCATCTCAAGATCTGGAAAACTCGCGAGAGCGGCGAATTTATCGATTTTTAGAAATTATTCCGGGCGCTCTTTCCTGGCTGACTCTTCTAGGAGTTGTTTTTATTTCTTGGCTCACGCCGATTTTCGCCGCTTTTTTCATTATTATTTTTGATATTTATTGGTTATTGAAAACTATTTATCTTTCGCTCCATTTGCGAAGCGCTTTTAAAAAGGTCAGGGAAAATTTGAAAATAAATTGGCTCAGCAAGCTAATTCAGAATGAAGAATTAAAAATTAAGAATTGGAAAGATATTTTCCATTTAATTATTCTGCCTTTTTATAATGAACCGGAAGAAACTATTCGCGCTTCAATTGAAAGTTTGGCAAGTGCCAATTATCCAAAAGATAAAATGATTGTGGTTTTGGGAGCCGAAGAGCGCGCGGGAGAAAATGCTTTAAAGATCGCCCGAAGAATTAAAAATGAATTCGGCGATAAATTTTATAAATTTTTAATTACCGTTCACCCGAAAGATTTAGCTGATGAAATTCCCGGCAAAGGATCGAATATCGCTTACGCCGGGAAAGAAACCAAGAGAAAAATAATTGATAATCTAAAAATTTCATACGATAAAATCATTGTTTCGGCTTTTGATATTGATACTGTTGTTTACCCCGAATATTTCAGCCGGCTGACTTATGTTTTTTTAACAACGCCCGATAATCAAAATTTCAGCTATCAACCCGTGCCTTTTTATATCAATAATATTTGGCAGGCACCCTCTCTTGCCCGAGTGGTCGCTTTTTCCGCAACTTTCTGGCATATGCTTCAACAAGAAAGAGCGGACAGATTAACGACTTTTTCCTCCCATTCAATGCCTTTGCGGGCTTTGATCAATGCTGATTTCTGGCAAAAAAATATGGTTAGCGAAGATTCCCGGATTTTCTGGCAATGCTTATTCCATCACAACGGTAATTACGGCGTAATACCTTTATATTATCCGGTAAAAATGGACGCTAATGTGGCTGAAACATTTTGGCAAACAATGAAAAATTTATACAAACAGCAGAGACGCTGGGGCTGGGGCTGCGAGAACATCCCTTATATGCTTTTTGGTTTTCTAAAAAATAAAAAAATTCCGCTTTATCAAAAATGGCATTACAGCTGGATTTACATCGAAAGTTTTTGGTCGTGGTCGACTAATGCCTTGATTATTTTTATGCTCGGCTGGCTTCCAATATTTTTGGGCGGTGAAGTTTTCAATCAAACTCTTTTGGCTTATAACCTGCCTCAAATTACCCGCTGGCTGATGACCTTGGCATCAATCGGCATCATCTCCTCTGCTTATCTAACAATGATAATTTTGCCGCCAAAACCAATTGAATACGGCGGACATAAATATCTCCTGATGATTCTCCAATGGCCATTACTTTTAATAACAATGATAATTTTCGGCGCTTTTCCGGGACTCGATGCCCAAACTCGGCTGATGCTTTCCGGAAAATTCCGATTGGGTTTCTGGATTACTCCAAAATGGAGCAATCCTCCAAAACATAAATAAAAATGGCGGCTATTTAAGAAATAACCGCCATTGTGTCGGAAAAGATTTTGGTAAAACCCCGCTTTTTAAACCACTCCAAGTCTTTCTTATTGCTGGCAATGCCAGTATAAATCCTGTCAAGATCCAGATTTTTCAATTGCTTTTTCACGGCCAAGCAATTAAACGCTATTTTAAACAACATCTTTGTCCAGAACCTTTCTGAATCCCAACCCATTAAAACGCAGTCATAATTTATAAGAAACTGCTCGAGATTCATAAGTTGGCTTATTTTTCCTATTATTAATCCGATCTTTACTTTGAGATTGGGATTTTTAACAAAAAAATTCATCAAAATGTTTTCGTCAAAAGAAATAATGACTACATTTGCCGATGGATGCGCTTTTATTTCTTTTAATACCGCTTCAATCAGCCGATTGGAGAAATTTATTTTTTTTATTTCGATAAAAATTATTTTTTCCGCGGACCCCTCTGCCACGGCCAAAAAATCACGAAGATGATTTATTTTCACGCCACCGGGCAGGGAAATTTTTATAACATCTTCCAATTTCATTTCCGAAATTTTTTTTGTAATATGGCCGTTGCTGATTCGCGACAAATTGTCATCATGAGCCGCTACCGGATGTCCGTCTTTGGTCAGTAAAATATCGCATTCCAACCCGTCAGCGCCGCGAGCCAAAGCCATTATTGCAGTGGAGATATTATTTTCAGGGCCATCAAGCATTGCGCACCGGTGAGCGTAAATCTTTATCTTATCCAATCAAATCACCTCCTTATTAGATTTTATGAGAACAACTATATAAGGTTATATAGCGATAATTCGTTATTTGCAAGATTTATCCTTTTTTTAATTTAAATAAAAAACTGGACAAAAACAAAAACCAAATAAATAAAAAGAAGCAGAATGCCTTCGCGGCGAGTAATGGAGTTATAAGTTTTTAAAAATAAATTTGCGAGAAAAAGAACTAAAATCATCGCCAAAGCGCTGACGTAGAAAGAAACAGCATCAATAATCTGAATCGGGCTTATTAGAGCGGTGATTCCTAAAACCCAAGTGGAATTAAGGACGGAAGCACCGAATAAATTGCCAAGCGAAAGATTCCCATTTCCGCTTAAAGCCGAACGCAGGCCAAAAATAAGTTCAGGCAAACTGGTACCAAAGGCAACGACAAACAGCGCGATTAAAATACTGGACAAACCGATTTTAATTGAAACCGATTCCACTCCTTTAACAACAAAATAAGCCGAACTTAGAAGAAAAACAACGGCAATAATAAAAATAATTATGTTTTTGAAAAAATGTTTGACGCTTAAAGCGCTAGACGGGTGGCCGAAATTTTTGATAAAGGCGCTCCAAAAATGATGATGGTGTTCTATAAATTGCTTTAAGTGAAAAATTTTCGCCAAGTGAAGTATAAAAAGAATGATTAAGGCAATTCCTTCCCATCTAGAAAGTTCTAAATCCAGCATTAAAACCACCGGAGAAATGGCAAGAAAAAAATTAAGCCAGCTCTTGTGAATTTTATCTTTTTCGTCAATGGTAATTTTCCCCGCAATTACGGCAATAAGACCGAGAATAAAGGTGAGATTTAAGATATTAGAGCCGAAAATATTTCCCAAAGAAATCAAAGGTTGGTTATTTAAAGAAGAGCTGATGCCGATTCCAAATTCCGGCAAAGTGGTGGCAAATGCCATTAAAATGAAAGAAAGAGTGAATTCCGAAACATTGAGGAAATGGGCAATATTGACTGACGCCTTAACAACATAGGCGCCGGATTTTATAATCACAAAAATTCCGATTGCGATTAAAAGAATATTAAAATAAAGTTCGTAAGACATTTTGTGTTTCTTTAAGCTTAACGAGGAGGAGTTTCTATTATACTACTTTTTGAAACGCTTATTGTGCCGCAATTGGATGTTAACTGCTGTCCGTCATTGTCCTTGACAGTCACATAAGCGTTTTTAGTTCCGCTGGTTGTATAAAGTTTATCAATAGGATTGATCGTACCGCTTAAACTCTCGCTGCCAAACCAAGAATAGCTGTAGGGAGAAATCCCGCCGCTTACCGAAGCAGTCCAAACAACCGTTTCGTTGATTTTAATTTTTGTCTTGCTCGGCGAACAGGAAACTGAGAGAGGCGCAACAGATGCTATTGGATTATAAATTCCTGAAAAATTTATTATTTCTCCGTCAGTTAAATTTTTTGATTCGGAAATTGGCGTATTGTAGCCGGAAACCGAGTTCCAGACAATCGTATAGATTCCTGCTGACATATTGCCGTAAGAATCAAAATATCCGGAACCGGTTTTATTTGAAGGACCGGTGATTGTCCAGGAAGCGAAAGAATTATTAGAAGAAACATTAACGATGCCGACCGAAGAAGCAATATTTACGTTTCCGCAGGAATAAGTCGCCGGCCGAAGACTGCCTAATGTCGCTATGTTTACCGAAGCGCTTTTGGCGCCGCTGGTAAAATAAATTTTATCAACTGACGCAGTATTTCCCGAAAGACCGTCAGTGCCAGACCAGGAATAAGTGATTCCGGGCGAACTTGAAGGAGGAATAACGCTCCATCTGACGATCTCTCCTGTATTGGCAACTGTTTTATCCGGCGCGCAGGAAACAGAAGGCGGCGGTGGAGAAGACGGCTGATAATTGCCGTTAAAAGTAATAATAGCGTTACTTCCGGAAGCGGTAGCAGTTAGGGTTTCAGAAGGAGGAGTATTATAACCACTGACGCTGCCCCAAATTATAGTGTAAGTTCCCGGCGGCATTGTGTAGTCTCCGGAAACGCCGGAATCATAAATATTTTGAGGACCGGTAATTCTCCAAGAAGCCGAGATATTTGAGTTAACCTTAATATTGATTGAAGGATATACGCCGGATAATAAAGAAGCTATACAAAATGTCCGGCCCTCTGAACTGCTGTAATTATTAAAAAGCGCGGTCAGGCCGGTATTGTTCCAATAAGGGCTGACGCAGGTTAAAGTCGGACTTGTTTGATTAGTGTTGACATTGCGCGCCACAATATTAGAACTGTCAGCGCAGGCAGTTTTATAAATTCTAATCTGGGAAGAATTAATGGTGGAACAGCCGATCATCGCTTCAACATCTTCCAAAACGACGGCCATTGTTCCAAAAAAAACCAATAAAGACAATGTGGCTAAAAAAATTTTTTTACATGAGATCGCCATTAAATCTGTTTTTCTAAAATACTGATACTAACCTTAGTTTTTTTGGCCAGCTCATCAAAAGAAATCGTCACGTTGATTTCCTTATTCTCTTTTAAGCCATATAAGGAGGCAATTTTTTTATCAAAATAATTATTGACGACTGACCATTGATTATTGGCAAGAAAATCGGAATAGATTTTTCGGTTCTGTTCAATGGTTTTTTCTGATTCAAAAACAATTGTCAATTGCTTTTGTCCGGAATAGTCAAAAGAATAACTTTGTTCGATTTTGGCTTTTTTTTCAATAGGAATTTCCTGAATAAAATCCGGAGGGATTTTATTACCAAAATCTGTCTTTGCGGGTTTGTAAACTTTCGGCTGGGCTTCGAGTTCGACTTGCATCAATGATTGAACCTGAAAATTTTTAGATGATTTTTGATAATTTCTCCAATAAATACTCAAAAAAATAACTGCCGCGATAATTACTAAAATTATCAGCGCGCCGATTATTAAGTTCTTAATTTTGAGATTTTCCATTAATTAATAATTTTATTCGGGTATTATCTCCTCCAATTTAAATTTACTCGAAGGCGAAGAAGTAGGCGCTGGAGGAGGAGGTGGCGGAGGCGGAGAAATCAATTGATAGTTGCCGATAAAAGTAATTGCTCCGCCAGCAATTAAGGTTTGGCTCTCGGTTGAAGGAGTGGTATAACCGGCAACATTATTCCAAACAATCGTATAAATGCCTTCGGGTTTATCAGTATAGGCAGCTGAAATGCCCGAGCCAGTAATTATTTCTGGTCCGGCAATTGTCCAAGAAGATGAAGAATTATTGCTTGCAATATTAATAGTGCCGACTAAAGGCGGCGGAGGAGGAACGCCCAGTGAAAAAGCAACGCTCTGCTCTTTCCAAGAACCATCGCGATGGGAATTTCTAACTGTTAAATTCCCATTACTAAGATTAAAATCAAGATAACCATCGGCAGTATATTGGGGAAATACCCAGTCTGTTTGATTACAATAACTTTTAACATAGCGGCTAAAATACGAATAATTTCCCGGACTAAGAAATTTCATCTGCGGATAATTAAAATAACTCACGTTTATATCGCCTGCTGATGATATATAGCCCGAATCTCGACTCTCGGTTGCCTGCCAAACGTTATAAGGAGAACACCGTTCGCTTTTAACTCCCCAGCTTCCGTTTGTAGCTTTTGTTCCGCTATACGAAGTTATGGTCCGATAACTAAGATTCCCGATGCTGTCGCATCTGACATAGCCAGTGGTAAAACACGGCCGACAACCATCTGCAGGGTCAGGATCGTATTCATAAGCAGTGGCGGAAATTTCCTGGCCATACCACGAAGCCGGACAAACTGCGGCGCCGTAAACATTAAATTGAGCCTGTTTAAAAGGAAAAAAAACCGCGCTGATAGATAATCCTAAAATAATTACGGATAAAATCTGAATAAGATTGAATTTTTTAAACATATTAATTAATGACTTATCTTTCCAAAACACTGATGCTTACTTTGGCTTTCTTGGAAGTTTCGTCATAAAAAATCGTGATATTAATTTTTTGACTTTCTTTTGAAGCATAAAGCGAAGAAATATTTTCACCCCGATGATTATTGATGATATTCCAGTTATTCTTTATCAGATAGTCATAGTAAATGTCATAATTTTTCAAAACCGTTTTTTCTGATTGGAAAACCAATGAAAGCTGTTTCTGATTTTGATAATTGAGACCGTAACTTTGTTCAATTTTAACGCCCGACTCAATGGGAATCTCTTTGGGAAATTCCGGAGGAAGCTGGCTGCCAAAATCTTTTTTCCGCGGCTGTAAAATAAAATTGTTTATTTTAAACGATATCGCCTCGGGCGAATTTAAAATCTCATCTTTTAAATGTTGCCTGTTAAGTATTCTTCTGTAATAAACAATCCCGCCGATAAAAGCGGCTATTAAAATTATTATGATAACTATTAATATAATTTTTATTACTTTGTTCATTATTGTCTTATAAAGAAATTATATCATACATTAAATTATCTATCTGTGGATAATATACAAAAAAGAATTAAAAAAACCGCCCCAATATAATATCGGAGCGGTTTCTTTTACAACGCTTACGCGCGCGATACGTTTGTAGCGGCTGGGCCTTTTTCGCCTTCAACGACTTCAAAGGTAACGGCATCGCCAACCTTCAATTCGTCATATGATACGCCACTTAATTCTTTAGAATGAAAGAAAAGGTCTTTTGTTTCGCCTTCGCGGGAAATAAAACCATATCCTTTATCTGTAAGAGTTTTAATAGTTCCGTTCATGTAATTATTTTATTTGTATTCAGAAACTCGACTTTATTTCTGTATCTTTAATATCATTTTATAATAACTTATAAATAATTTTTTGTAAAGTGTTTCTCCCTCCTATTAACAGGACGACCTGCTTGTCTATAGGCAAGCCTGCTTGCCGGAAAAAATTTTCAGCGAATTTTTTCAAATTTGACAGAGCTTTTTAGATAAAATCCTTTCTGGCGGAGGCGGAAGGATTCGAACCTTCGATACCCTTTCGGGTATAACTGTTTTCAAGACAGTTCGTTTCAACCACTCACGCACGCCTCCATTACTAATTGAGTTTAGTTAAT